>CAIVDX010000343.1 GCA_903904805.1 uncultured Rhodospirillales bacterium | reverse complement strand
GCGCCACCGGCGTGTCGATGATCGTGGCGCCGGCGCGCAACGAGCAGAACCGGATTGTCGGCGCCATCGGGGTGATCGGGCCGAGCCGGATCAATTATGGCCGCATCATCCCGGTGGTGGACTACACCGCCCGGGTGATCGGCCGATTGCTGGGCTGAGTGCGCCCCCCATCGATGCAAGGATTTCTGCCGTCGCTGGCGGTGCTGTTCGCGGTACAGCTGGCCGGTGAAGCGGTGACGCGCGGGCTGGGCGTGGCGTTTCCCGGGCCGGTGCTGGGCTTCGCGGTGCTGGCGCTGGTGCTGTGGCGTGCGCCGCGCCTGCGCCCGGTGGTGGAGCCCGCGGCGATCGGCATTCTGCGCTATCTCTCGCTGCTGTTCGTGCCCGCCGCGGTGGGGGTGATCGACCAGGCGCCGCTGCTGGCCCGCGAGGGTGTGGCGATCGTTGCGGCGATGGCGATCTCCACCTGGGTCGCCATGGCGGTGACCGCCTTGGTGTTCCGCGCGGTGGCACGGCGGATGGGGCTGGGGGAGGAGTCGTGAACGCGCCCTCCGCGATCGTCGCCTTGTGGGTGTATCTGGCGGCAAGCCCGCTGCTGTGGCTGACCACCACGCTGGTGTTCTACGTGCTGGCGGATGGGCTGTCGGCCCGGCTGCATCGGCCGGCCTGGGCACACCCGGTGCTGGTCAGCGTGGTCGCGCTGGTGCTGCTGCTGAAGGCCACCGGCACCGAATACCACACCTATTTCGCCGGCGCGCAGTTCGCGCATTTCCTGCTCGGCCCGGCCACCGTGGCGCTGGCGGTGCCGCTGGCGCGCGAGCTGCCGAAGGTGCGGCTCTATCTGTGGCCGATGCTGGCGGCGCTGTGCGCCGGCTCGCTGAGCGCGATCATCTCGGCGGTGGGGATCGGCTGGCTGCTGGGGGCGAGCCCGAGCACGCTCGCCTCGATCGCGCCGAAATCGGTCACCACACCGATCGCCATGGCGGTGGCGGAGACGGTGGGCGGCATCCCCGCCGTGACCGCGGCGCTGGCGATTCCCACCGGCATTCTGGCGGCGGTGTCGCTGGCGCCGATGGTGAAGCTGATGCGGCTGCGCGGCGGCGCGGGGATCGGGCTGGCCGCCGGGGTGGGCGGGGGTGGGATCGGCACCGCGCAGGCGCTGCAGATATCGGAACTGGCCGGTGCGTTCGGCGGGCTGGGGCTGGCGTTGAACGGGCTGCTGACCTCACTGCTGGTGCCGGCGCTTGCGGCGATCTTAAGAATATTCGGTATATAATCTTTCTTTACTTTTGTGCGTTAAACGTTGCGCAAAGGCGATACAGCGCATGTGTCAATCAATTCCGGGAACACTGGGTGATGGACAAGCCTGGGTTGTTGGTGTCGCTGATGATGCGATGGTGGGTTGGGCGCTGGCGCTTGTTGGTTTGGCGCCAATACTGTCTGCCACGCTATTACGATGAGTATTTACCTGTGGATGGAATTCGCGTATGGGCATCGTCATGGCTCAGTCACCCCGGTCGAGCAATTCGACCCCATTCGCCGACGAACAACCCGATCTGCCTGACGCGCACCCCGATCCCAATTCGGATGCGCCCGGCGATGAGGCGCGGATGCGCAAGGCGTTGGGGTTGCTCAGCGGCGACAATCCCGGTCGCGGTTCGAAAACCCAATTGCAGGCGCGTCCCCAGGCGCAGATGCGCGCCCAGGGCGGTCGCTCCGGCGGGCCCGTCGTGGTCGAACACGCCACCCTCACCAAGCCGGACCGCCCGGGGGCGGCGGTGAACCGCCTCGCCACGGTGGAGGCGCAGCTGCTCGCCGAGAAGCAGGCCCGCGCCCGCGCCGAGCGCGATCTGCGCGACGCCCAGCTCGCCCTGCAGGATGCGCGCACCAAGCAGGCGCATGCCGAGATGGCGCGCCAGGATGCCGAGGCACGGCTGTCTCAGGCAAGGGCCGAGATGGACACGCTGCAGGCCAGCCTGCAGGCATCGGCTCTTGCCCTGGCCCCCGCGGCCGGGCCGGCTCCTGCCGCCACACAGGCCGCGATGGCCGCCGCCACGCCGAACGCGCCCCGCAAACGCGGCCGCCCGCCTAAAATTCGCCCGATGCCCGTCGTCGCCGAGCCGGTGGTTGAGGTCTCGGAGACCGAGCCGGTCGAATGGTGGCTGCCCGGCTGGCAAAAAAAGGTCTGACGCCCGGCCGGGCCGGGTCGGTCGGCGCCACCACCTGTACTTTCCCCTGGGTTGCTTGCCGCCGTCTTGTTTGCGCGGCCTTCCTGCCCTACCTGCTGAGCCATGACCGAACCGACCGAGCAGATCATGTCCGAACCCAACGTGGCGGCTGAACCGCAGGGCGCGCCCGCCTCGCCCGCTCCCCCCCCCGAGGAGCGCATCGCCGTGCTTGAGGCCGAGCTGGCCGAGATGCGCGACCGCTGGATGCGCGCCGAGGCGGAAACCGCCAATGTGCGCGCCCGCGCCAAGCGCGACGCCGACGACGCACGGCAGTTCGCCGTGCAGAAATTCGCCACCGACGTGGTGGAGGCCGCCGAAAATCTTCGCCGCGGCCTCGACAGCCTGCCCCCCGCGCAGGAGCATGAAAGCGATCTGATCGGCAAGATGCGGTCGGGCTTCGAGGGCGTGGAGCGCAGCTTCCTCGGCCTGCTGGAGCGCAACGGCATTGTCCGCGTCGACCCCACCGGCGCGCTGTTTGACGCCAATCTGCACCAGGCCATGGCGGAGGAGCCGACCGCGGCGCATCCGCCCGGCACCGTCGTGCGGGCCTGGACGCATGGCTGGACCCTGCATGGCCGCCTGCTGCGCCCGGCGATGGTGGTGGTCGCCAAGGCGCCGCCGTCCGAAACTGCTTAGGGCGGAGATCGCCTGACCCCACCCAATCCCCGCGTGCGGTCAGGGATTGTTGACCACAAAAAGCCACCGCACCGCCTTGTCTGGACGGGCACCGCTGAATACATCCGGACTGTTGTTTCAAACCAAGGGCCCTCCCCGGTGCTTCGGGCCGGACCGGGCCGCTAGAAGGAGTTTGTCTGCATGAGCAAGGTCATCGGTATCGACCTCGGCACCACCAACAGCTGCGTCGCGATCATGGAGGGCAAGGATGTCCGCGTGATCGAGAACAGCGAGGGT
>CAIVDX010000342.1 GCA_903904805.1 uncultured Rhodospirillales bacterium | reverse complement strand
TACCCGCTGAGGCTGATTTTGCCGGGCTGGGAAGGCAACATGCAGATCAAATATCTGCGTCGCCTGATGATCACCGACCAGCCGGCGATGACCTATTACGAGGAACGCAACTACTCGCCGCTGCTGCCCGACGACATGGCCTATCGGTTCTTTTTCGTGAACGAGGTGAAGTCGTTCATCACCCACCCGTCGTTCGGAACATCGTTGAAGCAGACGGGATATTACGACATCTCGGGGATCGCCTATTCCGGCGCGGGGCATATCGCGCGGGTGATGGTCTCCGCCGATGGAGGCAAAAGCTGGGGCGACGCGACGATCCAGCAGCCGGCGCAGGACAAGGCGTTCACGCGGTTTCACATCCCCTGGCGCTGGGACGGCTCACCGGCGGTGCTGACCAGCCGCGCGGTAGATTCGGCTGGAAATATCCAGCCGCTGCGCAGCGAGTTCGTGGCCAGGCGTGGTGAGACGCTGAAGCCGATCACCAATCCGGGCGCCTTTCCCAACCAGCATTACAACAGCCTGACCTGCTGGTCCGTCCAGCCGGGTGGGGAGATCAAGCATGTCTATATCTAGGGTTTTCGCCACCGCAACGGCTTTGGCGCTGCTCGGGCTGGTCGCCGCGCAGGCGCAGAACAGTCTTGGCGGATCGGTCGGTCTGGGCACGCCGATCACCGAGGCCGATGTGCTTGCCTGGAACATCACCATCTTTCCCGATGGTCGAAATCTGCCGCCTGGCAGCGGCGTGGCGGCTGCCGGGGTGCAGATCTTCGCTGAGAAATGTGCGGCCTGCCACGGCGAGGGTGGCAAGGGGGGCAGCAATCCCGCGCTGATCACCGATCAGCCGTTGAAGGGCAATGGCATCGAGGCGAACAAGACGGTCAGGAATTTCTGGGAAAACCCCACCACGCTCTATGACTATATCCGCCGCGCGATGCCCTGGCCGGCGCCGCGCACGCTGAGCAACGAGGAGGTCTATGCGCTGGTCGCCTATATTCTGGCCGGCAACGGGATCATCGAGAAGAATGCGGTGATGGATGCCACCAGCCTGCCGAAAGTGATCATGCCCAATCACGGGAATTTCATTCTGCGCTATCCCGATCTGATCTGATCCGCGCTGGGCCGGGCGCTACTCGCCGAAATAGGCCTCGCGGATGCGCGGGTCGGCGGCCAGATCGGCTGCCGGGCCGGACAGGCGCACGGAGCCGGTTTCCAGCACATAGGCGCGATGGGCGACATCGAGCGCGAGGGCGGCATTCTGCTCGACGAGCAGGATCGCCAGCCCGGTTTCGCGATTGAGTTGGCTGATGGCGGCGAACATCTGCTCGACCAGCAGGGGGGCAAGGCCGAGCGAGGGTTCGTCGAGCAGCAGGAGTTTCGGGCGCGACATCAGTGCGCGCCCTACCGCGAGCATCTGCTGTTCGCCACCCGAGAGCGACCAGCCGCGCTGTTTGCGGCGCTCGGCCAGGCGCGGGAACAGGGTGAAGATCAGATCGAGATCGGCGGAGAAATCGGTGCGCGCGGGATGGATCGCCCCGCCGGCGCGCAGATTCTCCAT
This sequence comes from uncultured Rhodospirillales bacterium, assembly GCA_903904805.1. Classification (GTDB taxonomy): domain Bacteria; phylum Pseudomonadota; class Alphaproteobacteria; order Acetobacterales; family Acetobacteraceae; genus CAIVDX01. Next base: position 4,111 of record CAIVDX010000342.1, on the reverse strand, counting down.
CACGGTGAGGCCGGGAAAAACCCTGCGCCCTTCGGGACAATGCGCAATGCCCAGGCGCACGATGCGTTCCACCGCGAGGCCGCCGATCGCTGCCCCGTGGAAGGTGATGCTGCCGGCCTGCGGACGCAGCAGGCCGGAGATCGCGCCCAGCGTGGTGGTCTTGCCTGCGCCGTTCGCGCCGAGAAGTGCAACGATCTCGCCGGGCCCGACGCGCAGCGACACATCCGCCAGGGCGCGGATCGGGCCGTAAGAGACGCTGAGTTGGGCGATCTCAAGCATGCGCGGCCTTGCTGCCGAGATAGGCGGCGATGACGGCGGGGTTGGCGCGAATTTCCGCGGGCGTGCCGGTGGCGATGCGGCGGCCGAAATCGAGCACGGTCAGATGATCGCTCACCTGCATCACCAGGCGCATATTATGTTCCACCAGCAGCACGGTGATGCCGTCGTCCCGCACGCGACGGACGATGTCCATCAGCGCCATCGCCTCGGTCATGTTCATGCCGGCCGCGGGCTCGTCGAGCAGCAGCAGGCGGGGCCGGGCGGCGATCGCGCGGGCAAGCTCCAGCAGGCGCTGCTGCGCATAGGGGAGCGAGGCGGCGGGGGCGTCGGCGCGATCGGCGATTCCGACCTTTTGGAGCGCGGCCAACGCCATTTCACGAGAGGCTGCCTCCGCGGCGCGGTTGGCCGGCAGGTTCAGCAGCACTGAGAGCAGAGACGGGCCGCCGCCGCGCATCGCGCCGACGCGGACATTGTCGAGCACGCTCAGGCCGGAGAACAGGCGGATATTCTGGAAGCTGCGCGCCAGCCCGGCGCGGGCGAACCGGCGCGGTGGGCTGCCCGCCATGTCCTGCGCGCCAAAGCGGATGGCGCCGGCATCGGGCTTGTAGGCGCCGCTGAGAATGTTCAGCAGCGTGGTCTTGCCCGATCCGTTCGGGCCGATCACCGCGCTGATGCTGCCGGCGGGCACATCGAGGTCAACGCCATCGAGCGCGATCACGCCGCCGAACCGTTTTTGCACGCCACGCGCCTGCAGCAGACTCATGCCACGGCCCGCCGCCTGAGCAGGCCGATCACGCCCTGCGGCAGGAAGATGATGATCACGATGATCCCTGATGCATACAGGATCATGTACCATTCATGCAGGAAGCGCAGCGCCTCGGGCAGCACGCTCAGCACCGCCGCCCCGAGCAGGCAGCCGGCGATCGAGCCGGTGCCGCCGAGGATCAGCATGGTGAAGAGCAGCACCGCCTGCTGGTTGGAGAACTGGTCGGGGCTGATATAGCGCACATAGCCGGCATAGAGCCCGCCTGACATCGCGGCATAGAAGGCCGCCAGGGCGAGGGCGGTCATCTTCACGCGCACCGTGTTCAGCCCGGTGAGTGCCGCGGCGATCTCGGCATCGCGGGTGGCGATCATCGCGCGCCCCAGCCAGCTGCCGCGCACCCGCAGCGCGACGATCACCGCGAGCGCCAGCACCGCCAGCAGCACCCACCAGGCCTGCGCATCGGTGCTGACCAGATAGGGGCCGATGCCGATCGGCGGAATCTGGCGCAGACCCGAGGAGCCGCCGGTGACATCCTCCCAATGCAGCAGCACCAGATGCACGATCTCACCGAAGCCGATGGTGGCCATCGCCAGGTAGAAGCTGCGCAGGCGCAATGTCGGCAAGCCCAGGATCAGGCTGGCCAGCACCGCGGCCACCGCGCCGAGCAGCAGCGCGATCACGAAGGGCACGCCGGCGAGCGCGGCCAGGGCGGTGCCGTAGGCGCCGATGCCCGCGAAGGCCGCCTGGCCGAAATTCACCTGCCCGGTATAGCCGGTGACGAAATTCAGCCCGAGCACGGCAAGCGCGTTGATCACGGCCAGATTGGCCACCTGCAGCGCATAGGCCGAATGCACCACCAGAGGCAGGCAGGCTGCCATGAGCCAGAAGACCGGGATCAGGCGCCTCATCAGACCCGCTCGCCGATTTTCTCGCCGAACAGGCCCTGCGGCCGCACGCACAGCATCGCGATCATGATGATGAAGGCAAAGGCGTCGCGGTAATCCGAACTCACATAGCGCGCGCCGAACGCCTCGATCAGCCCCAGCCCCAGCCCGCCGATCACCGCGCCGGGCAGATTGCCGAAGCCGCCGACGACGCTCACCACGAAGCCCTTCAGGCCCAGGCTGCCGCCCATTGTCGGCTCGGCGAGAAAGAGCGGGGCCACCAGCAGCCCGGCCAGACCGGCCAGCGCGGAGCCGAGGGCGAACGCGCTGGCGATGGTGCGATTGACGCGAATGCCCACCAGACGGGCCATATCCATATCCTGCGCGGTCGCCTGCATCAGCACGCCAAAGCGCGTGCGGGTGATGAACAGGCTCAGCGCGCCCATCGCCACCATGGTGATCGCGAGCACCACCATCTGGTGCAGCGTTATGAAGCTGCCCCAGAGCCGCACCGGTCGGCCGGTGAAGGGGGCGGGCAGCGAGACCGGCAGCGGCCCCCAGATGATCAGGGCCAGGTTCTCCAGGATGATGCCCAGCGCGATGGTGGTCAGGATCACCAGATAGGTTGGCCGGTCACGCAGCGGGCGCCAGGCGATCAGCATCACCACCACGCCGATCAGCGCCATCGCGGCGAGCGTGACGAGATAGGTGAGCGAGGGCTTCAGCCCGTGCTGCACCTGGGCGGAAATGCCGAGATAGGCGCCGATCATCAGCAGCTGACCCTGGGCGAAATTCACCACCCGGGCCGCGCCGAAGATCAGCAGCAGCCCCAGAGCGACCAGCGCGTAGATCGACCCCAGCGTCAGGCCGGAAACGACCAGCTGAACCATGGGATCAGAAGCCGGCCTCGTTCACGGTGCCGGTCAGCATCGGGGTCTTGCCGGTGTTGCGATACACACCCAGCGTGTGGGCGAGATCGCCATGCGCATCAGCGGTGTAGCTGATCAGCATGCCCTTGAAGCCCTTGGTGGCGGCGAACGTGTCGCGGATGGCTGCCTTGTCGCAGCCGACCTTTTCGATCGCGGCCTTGAGCATCTGCATGGCGTCATAATAGGCGACGGTGAAATTGTCGGCAGGCACTGAATATTTTGCCTCGACGGCGCGCGCCCAGCTCTTGGCGCGCTCGTCGCCGGTCTGCGGCAGCATGCCGCCGATGCCGACCGCACCATCGGCCTCCTCGGCGGTGACGTTGGCCATGGTGGTGGGCGCCATCAGGGAGGTGTTGCCGAGCTTGGGCAGGCTGATGCCGACCTGCTTGGCCTGCTTCAGCACCAGCGCCAGATCGCCCGGCCGGCCGAAGGTGATGATGCTGTCGGCCCCCTTGTCGGCGATGTCGAGGAGCTGGGCTGTCATGTCCTTGTCGGTCGGGGCGTAGGAGGTGACGGCCACCGGGGTGATGCCGAGGCTGGCGAAGGTGGCCTGCATGCCCTTCGAGGCGCCCAGGCCGTAATCGTCGCCCACCACGATGAGGCCGGGCTTTTTCAGCCCCATCGTCTTCACGCCGTAGGTGGGCACCAGGCTGGCGAGCTGGCCGTCATGCACATGCACGCGGAACAGCCAGGGCAGGTTCTGCTGGGTGATGCCGGCATTGGTGGCGGTGACGATGAAGGGGACCTCGGCCTTGCGGATGGCCTCGCTCTGGGTGAACACCAGCGGGCTGATCGGGCTGCCGAACACCGCGATGGGGTCGGCTTCGAGCACGCGGTTGACGGCCGAGAGGGCGGTGCCGGCGGAGGCGGCGGTGTCTTCCACGGCGAGCGAGATCTTCTGCCCGGCGATGCCGCCGGCCATGTTCATCTCATCGACGGCGAATTCGACGCCGTTGCGCACCTGGATGCCGAGCAGGGCGAGCGCGGTGGTGGTGGGGGTGACGACGGCGATCCTGATCGGGCCGGTGCAGGCCGCCGCGGCATGGGCCATGCGGGGCTGCAGCTCCGGCGCGAGGGCGGCGAGGGCGACGAAGGTGAGCAAAAGGCGGCGCATCGGAGGGCTCCTGAACAGATCGGCCCAACCCTGTCAGCAAGGGGCGTGCCGCTCTCTCACCAAGGGGCGCGCCGCTCACTCAGCAAGGGGCGCGCCGCGCTGGCAGCAAGGGGCGCGCCGCGCTGGCAGCAAGGGGCGC
>CAIVDX010000341.1 GCA_903904805.1 uncultured Rhodospirillales bacterium | reverse complement strand
GGTTCCAGTAATACCGCCGGTAGGCGCAGTAAAGCCTATCCAGACACCTGGAGAACCAGATGAAACCGCCCGAATTTCTGGTCGTCCAACATCCGGCCGATATCAAGTGTGGTGGCCATGCTCAGCTCTCCCCGGGGCGCGCTGTTGTTCGCGCGTGTTTGATGGTCATGCCGTGCGTGCCCGTTGGATGGCGCGCCAGACAGTTTCCGGCGTAGCCGGCATTTCTACATGCTCAACACCGTCTTCGGCCAGCGCGTTGCTGATCGCGCCGATCACTGTCGCCAGCACCGGCACGATGCCTGCCTCGCCGCCACCCTTCACCCGAAGTGGGTTCAGCAGCGTCGGGTCCTCGGTCATCTCCAGATCGAAACTGGGGAACATGTCCGCTCGGGGCATCGCATAATCCATGAATGAGCCAGCCAGAACCTGGCCGGTGTCAGGATCCCAGCGCATAGCCTCACACAGAGCCTGTCCCGCCCCCTGCACAATACCGCCGCAGGTCTGGCCCTCAACGATCAGCGGATTGATCGGCTGCCCGGCATCATCGACGCTGCTATAGCGCATGATCTGCACCGCGCCTGTCTCCGGATCCACCTCCAGTTCGCACACCGCCGCCCCTGTGGGAAAGGCGGGAATGCGACCGGTGAAGTCGGCCACCGCATGCATCCGTCGCTCCGGCTCAAGCCGTGCGAGATCGAAGATCGACAGGGCGATGTTGCGCCCCGGCGCGGCGAACTGTCCATCCTCGATGCACAACTCATGGGGCGCGCAATCAAGCGCACGTGCTGCACGCTCGCGCGCGTCGGCGATGATCTGTTCGGATGCTTCGACCAGCAGCGTACCGGCCAGTCGCATCGAGCGATCCGAGTGTGTGCCGCCACCGGCGGCCACGCGCGTGGTGTCGCCAGTCATCAGGCATACCTGAGCGGGATGCACGCCCAGCCAATCCGCCACAACCTGCGCGAAGCTGGTCTCATGGCCCTGTCCAGTCGATTGTGTGCCGGCAATCACTTCAACCACGTCATCCAAGATAGTGATTTCCACGCGCTCGCGCGGCGCTCCAACGGGGGATTCGACATAATTGCCCACGGCAATTCCACGTCGCCGGCCACGTGTGGCCGAGGCCGCGCGGCGCGCGGAAAAACCGCGCCAGTCAGCGAGTTCAAGCACGCGACTCATGTTCGCAGAGAAGTCACCGCAATCGTAGGTCAGTCCCATCACGTTGCGATATGGCATCGCGCTCTGGGGCACCAGATTACGTCGCCGGATTTCGATCGCGTCCAGACCCAGCTTGGCAGCGGCCAGATCGAGTAGCCGCTCGATTACAAAGGTCGCCTCCGGTCGCCCTGCACCTCGGAAAGCCACGGTGCTCGGCGTGTTGGTCAGCACACCACGCACGTGCACATGCGCAACAGGCACGTGATAGACGGTTGAGATCAGCCGATATCCGTTCGATAGCGGCACGAGTGCCACCGTGTGTGCACCGACATTGCCGCTGTTCACCACCCTCATCGCGATGATCCGACCATCGCGATCAAAGCCCAGCGTCGCATCCGTGATGAGATCGCGGGCCTGGAAATCGGTGAGGAAAGACTCGCTGCGATCGCCCCGCCAGCGCACTGCTCGTCCCAGCCGCCGCGCCGCCCAGCATGCCAAAACTCCTTCAGATTCCAGGAATGATCGCGGACCGAAGCCGCCGCCCACAT
>CAIVDX010000340.1 GCA_903904805.1 uncultured Rhodospirillales bacterium | reverse complement strand
TATCGACTTCGCGCTGACCGGGCATGATCCTGCCGATATCACCGCCGAAACGGTGATCTATGACGGGCCGGTGCGGGGCATCGCGCCGTTGTTTCCGCGCAACGTCAACACCATGGTGACCTGCGCGCTGGCGACGGTGGGGCTGGATCGCTGCCGGGCGCGATTGGTGGCTGATCCGGCCTTGACCCATGCGATCGCCGAGGTGGAGGCGTGGGGCCAGGATGGCTCGTACATGTCGACCACCAAGCGGCAGCCGGCGGTGGGTGTTTCCGGGACGGAAATGATGGAATCGACCCTGCGGTCGGTGCTGAAATCCACTGCCAGCTGGCAGCCCCTCGATTTCGTATGACCAATCCCGATCGTTTGAAAGGCTCTCGCATGATGCGCACGCTGCTGGTTCTTGCCGCCCTGCTGCCGCTGGTGGCGCATGCCGATCCGAAGAAGGTGGCGATCGCCAGCTTCGGGCCGCACCCCTCGCTCAGCGATGTGATGAACGGCTTCAAGGCGGGGATGGCCGCGAGGGGCTTCGTGGATGGCAAGGATGTTGTGTATTCCTACACCGATGCGCATTTCGATCCGTCATTGATCCCGCAGGTGCTGGCGAGCACCGAGGCGGGGGCGCCGGATCTGATCTTCACCGTGACCACGCCGATGACGCAGGCCTCGGTGAAGCTGATCCATAACCAGGCGATCCCGATCGTGTTCGCGCCGGTCACCGATCCGGTGGCGGCGGGGCTGGTGCCGGATTGGGGGCATGGTTCGGCACGGTATGTGGGCGCCTCGCCGATGCAATCCACGCCGGCGGTGCTGGCGTTCGCGGCGAAGCTGCTGGGGCCGATCCATTCCTTCGGCATGCTCTATAATCCCGGCGATGCGAATGATCTGGTCAGCAAGGCGCTGGCCGAGCAGGCGGCGAAGGAGGGCAATATCGAGTTCCGCGCGGTGGGGGTGGACACCGTGGCCGATATTCCCCAGCGCACCACGGTGCTGAAAGGTGTTGATTTCATCTACGCCATTCCCTCGAACCTGATCATGCCCGCGCTGCCGGCGGTGGCCAGTTCGGCGGATCGGATGGGGGTGCCGCTGATCAGCTCGTCTGACCCGGCGGTGCGTGATGGCACCGCGCTGGCGGCGTTCTCGGTCTCCTGGAACCGGGTTGGCGAGCAGGCCGGGCTGCTGGCCGCGCAGATTCTGAACGGCGCGAAGCCGGCGGATCTGCCGAACTACAAACCCAGCCCGTCCGACCATGCGCCGCTGATCAGCGGCAAGCGGCTGAAGGCGATGGGCAAGACGTTGCCGGCGGCGTTGGCCGACTGCGCCTGCGTGATCGAGTGATGTGTGATCGAGTGATGTGTGATGGAGTGAGCGGTCAGCGCAGCCCCATCTGATCGAACACCAGCCGGCCGAGCGCGGTTGCCGGGTCGGCGATGTCGAAGACGATGTCGAAATGGTTGCGGCCCGGCACGATCAGATCGACGCAATCGAGGCCGGCGGCGCGGCAGGCGGTGGCGTATTCGGCTGTCTGGCGCTTGAACTCCGCGGTTTCGATGTCACCGACGGCGGCGATGACGCGGGTGCCGGGATGCGGCAGATGGTGCTGCGGGCTGAGGCGGGCGACGGTGTCCGGTGTCATGCCCATCCAGCCATTGACCACGCACAGGCGGACCGGTTCGAGATCCATCAGCCCGCTGATCGGGGTGCCTGCGCGCACCAGGGTCTGTGGCAGGCCGAAATCGGCGGTCCAGTCGGTGGCCATCACGATCCCGGTGAGGTGGCCGCCGGCGGAGCTGCCGGAGAGGTGGATCCGCGTGGGATCGATGCCGAGTGCGGCGGCGTTGCGATACAGATGCGCGATCGCGCTGCGCACCTGGCGGACGATCTCGTCGAGATTGACGGATGGTGCGAGCGCGTAATCCACCGCGGCGAAGGCGGCACCGGCGGCGATGAAGCCGGGGGCGGCAAAGCTGGATTCGCGCTTGGAGAGCTGCCGCCAATAGCCGCCATGGATGAAGACATGCAGCGGCGCGTTCGGCACCGTCGCGGGGAAGAAATCGACCGTTTCCGGCTCGCCTGGGCCGTAGGCGATCGCGCGCCATTGCAAGGCCGCACGGGCCTGCGCGCTGCGGTCGCGATAGGCGGCGATGAAGGGGGCGAGCGAGTCCACGCAGCTGGAGGGGGTGTATTCCCGGTCCAGATTGTCCTGATCGAAGCCGCGATAGACCGGGTCCATGCTGTTCCTGCTTGATTGCGCCTGGCGTGCTTCTAGCATCATCTATCATCACGGGACGGCACAAGCATGCGCACGGAGATCAGCACCGGACTGCCCACGCCGGGTCAGCCCTTTTCCTGGGCGATCGCCTCGGATGGGCTGATCTTCACCGCGCAGGGGCCGGTGCTGCCCGATGGCGGCATTCTGCGCGGCGATATCGCCGCACAGACGCGGCTGACATTGGAGAATCTGCGCGCCAGCCTGCGTGCCGGCGGGGCTGATCTGGACGATGTGCTGCAGCTGCAGGTCTATCTGATCGACGGGGCGGATGTGGCGGCGATGGATGCGGTGTTTCGGGCGTTTTTCGATCCGCCCTGGCCCAATCGCTGCACCCTGATCGTGGCGGGGCTGGTGGCGCCCGGCATGCGGATCGAGATGTCGGTGATCGCGCGGCGGCCCGTTTAGTCAGCCGAAGGCGCCGGCGCCGACCACGGCGCGGATCGCCGCGGCGACGCGGTCGACATTGCCCTCGTTCAGGGCGGCGACACAGATGCGGCCATCGGCCACCGCGTGGATGGCGTGGGCCTCGCGCAGGGCGATCATCTGCGCGGGGCTGAGGCCGGTGTAGGAGAACAGCCCCTTCTGCCGAACGATGAAGGAGAGGTCTGTGTCATTGCCGATGCCGGCGAGCCGCTCATAGAGGGCGGCGCGCACGCCGTGGATGCGTTGGCGCATCGTCTCCAGTTCGCTGGCCCAGAGCGCGCGCAGCGCGGGGTCGCCGAGGATTTCCCCCACCAGGGCGGCGCCATGGGTGGGCGGGGTGGAATACATGTTGCGGATGCTGTTCTTGCATTGCCCGATGAGATTGGCGGCCTCGTCGGGTGAGCGGGTGACCACCAGCAGGGCGCCGACGCGTTCGCCATAGAGCGCGAAGGATTTCGAGAAGGAGGTCGCCACGAACAGCGGCAGATCGGTTGCGGCGAACAGGCGCGGCGCGAGGGCATCCGCCTCGAGCCCGTCGGCGAACCCCTGATAGGCGAGGTCGAGGAAGGGGATGAGGGCCTTGTCGACCATCAGGTCGCGCAGGGCCAGCCACTGCGCCTGGTCGAGATCGACGCCGGTGGGGTTGTGGCAGCAGGCATGCAGCACGACGATCGAACCGGCAGGCAGGGCGGCGATGGCGCCGCGCATGCCTGGCCAGTCGAGCCCGCCGGTGGCGCGGTCGTAATAGGGATAGCTGACCAGGGGCAGGCCGGCGGCGGCGAAGATGGAGGGGTGGTTCGCCCAGCTGGGTGTGCTCAGCGCCACCTGCGCGCCCGGGGCGAGCCGGGCGAGCAGCTCCGCACCCAGGCGCAGCGCGCCGGTGCCGCCCAGGCTCTGGATGGTGGCGACGCGGCCGTCGGCGATCGCCGGCGCATCGGCGCCGAACACCAGCTCGGCGGCCCCTGTGCGCAGGGGGGCGAGCCCTTCGGACATGCCATAGCCCCAGTTGGCCAGGCGCGCCTGGACGCGGCTTTCGGCCTGCCGCACCGCCGCCATCAGCGGGATGCGGCCGGCGGCGTCGTAATACATGCCGACGCCGAGATTGACCTTCTGGGCGCGCGGATCGGCGGCGAACTGCTCGATCGAGACGAGCACGGGATCGAGCGGCGCGGCTTCGATGCGGTCGAACAGCATGGCGGCATCCTCACATCATGAGGGAGGATGCTGGACCAGCCTGGTGCGCCGATCCAGCTTTGATCCGTGGGGCGTGATCCGTGGGGGCGTGATCAGTGGGGGCGTGAGCCGTGGGGGCTTGATCAGTGGCGGGAGGCGGGCGCGGTGATCGGCTCGGCGACGGCGGCGAGCAGGGCCACCGGGTCGTTCGCCACATTCTCCTCCAGCCGCGCGCGGTGGGCGTTGATCAGCGCGGCGACGAAGCCGCGGCCCCAGGCCAGCGCCGAGGTGCCCTCGATCGCGCGCCACATGGTCTGCCAGCGGTCCTGGCGTTCATCCTGGCTCATGTCGAGCGCCATCGAGATCGCCTGGGCCATCTCCTCGGGATCGTGCGGATTGACCAGCAGCGCGCCGTTCAGCTGGCGGGCGGCACCGGCATAGCGGGAGAGCACCAGCACGCCGGGGTCCTGCGGGTCTTGCGCGGCGACGAATTCCTTGGCGACCAGGTTCATGCCGTCACGCAGCGGGGTGACCAGGCCGACGCGGGCGAGGCGCATATAGCCGGCCATCACGCCGCGCGGCACCGCGCGGGTGATCACCCGCAGCGGGCTCCAGTCGGCCTCGCCGAACTCGCCATTGATGGCACCGGCCTGGCGCTCAAGCTGGGCGCGCAGGTCGCGATAGGTGGCGACATCCTGGCGCGAGGCGGCGGCGATCTGCAGCATGGTCATCGCGCCGCGCAGTTCGGGACGCAGGGCGAGCAGGCCGCGATAGGCGGCCAGACGCTGCATCAGGCCCTTGGTGGGGTCGAGCCGGTCGGCACCCAGCAGCAGGCGCTGGCCGGCGAGGCTGCGGCGCAGGCGCTCGGTGGCCGGGGCGGCGTCGTTCTCGAGCGCCAGGGCGGCAAAGGCGCGCGGCTCGATCTCGACCGGGAACACGCCCAGCCGGACGCGGTTGCCGCCATAGACCAGGCTGCCCTCGCCCATGCGGGCGGCACCGAGCAGCTTGGCGGCGGTGGCGGCGAAATTGTCGCGGTCGTTGGGGGTCTGGAAGCCGATCAGATCGGCGGCCAGCAGGTCGCGCAGCAGGCGTCGCGCGTCGGGCAGGATGGAGAACACATCCGGCGCCGGGAAGGGCACATGCAGGAAAAAGCCGATCGGCGCGTGCACGCCGCGGGCGCGCAGCAGCGCGGGCAGCGGCATCAGGTGATAATCATGCACCCAGACCAGATCGTTCGGGCGCAGCAGCGGCACCAGCGCATCGGCCATGCGCGCGTTGGTGGCGAAATAGATCTCGGCATTGCGGCGGTCGGTGTGCAGCAGGTCGGGCAGGGTGTGCAGCACCGGCCAGAGGGCGGCGTTGGAGAAGCCGTTGTAATAGCGCTCATGCTCCTCGGGGGTGAGGTCGAGCGTGGCGAACTCGATGCCGTTGGCCTGGGTGACGCCGACGGACGAGGCGGGCTCGGCGATCTTGCCGTTCCAGCCGAACCACAGCCCGCCGCGCCGCTGCATCAGCGACTCCAGCGCCACCGCGAGACCGCCGGCCTGTGCGGCGGCGGTGGGATCGGGAACCCGGTTTGACACAACAACAAGGCGATTCATGGCACCCAACTTCAATCCGGCGGCGCGGCCTGGGGGAACGGGGTCCCAGTGATCCGATGTGATCCGACGCCTCGGATGAATGCTATGTCGCACCCAATCTCGGCAGCTTTGCGGCAGAGCGGTGCCGCAATGCAGCATGGTTGCATTTTTTTTGCGGCGCTGGCGGCGCGGCGTTGGCCACAGGCGTTGGGCACCTGCGTTCGACACATACGCGGGACACTTGCGTTCGACTGGGGGATCGGGCCCGGTTTGCAGCGCCCCTCCGGCGGGGTAATGCTTGGCCAATCGGCCACGCTCGAAGGTCATATGGATTCGCCCAGCCCCGCCGCTCCGGCCCCTCACGACGCGCCCGCCGATCCTGTCGCCATGCGCCGACGCGCGGCGCGGGGCTGGGTGCGCGCGCAATCGCGGCTGGGCCGGCGCGGCGCGCTGCCCGCCATCCTGATCGGGCTGCTCTCGACCTGCTGCGCCATCGTGGCGGCCTGGTGCATCGCCCGTGCGCTGGCGCAGGCGCTGGGTGGGGACAGCCCCGATCCGGTTTGGCTGGCGGGCCTGGCGGTGAGCGCGCTGCTGCGCGCGGCGTTGATGATCGCCGGCGATCTTGCCGCGGCACATGCCGGGGCCTCGGCGCGGCGGCGGCTGCGCGCGGATGCGCTGGCGCGGCTGCTGGCCGCCGGGCCGGCCTTGCTGCGCTCCAGCCACAGCGCCGAATGGGCCTCGGCGGTCATCGACCGGATCGAGGCGTTGGATGGGCTGTTCGCGCGCTGGCTGCCGGCCTCGACGCTGGCGATCGCGGCGCCTGTGCTGGTGCTGGCGGCCTTGGGTGCGGTGGACCCGATGGCGGCGCTGATTCTGCTGCTGCTGGGGCTGGTGGTGCCGTTCGGCATGGCGATCGCGGGGATCGGCGCCGGTGGGGCGTCGCGGCGGCAGTTCGGCGCGATGGCGCGGCTGCAGACACGCTTTCTGGACCGGGTGCGCGGCATCGCCACCATCGTGCTGGCGGGTGCCGCGGATGCCGAGGCGGCCTCGCTGGCGGCGGCGGCGGACGAGCTGCGGGTGCGCACCATGCGGGTGCTGCGGGTGGCGTTTCTCTCTTCGGTGGTGCTCGACAGCGCGGCGGCGGCGGCGCTGATCATTCTGGCGATCCGCGCCGGCGGGACCCTGTCTGCCGCGCCCTCGCTGTTCGGGCTGCTGCTGGCGGTGGAGTTCTTCGCACCGCTGCGGGCCTATGCGGCGGCCTATCAGGACCAGCTGCAGGCGGCCGGGGCGGCGGACGCGCTGCTGGATCTGCCGGAATTGCCGGCGCCGGTGGTGCCGGCCGGGCCGATTCGCACGGTGGCGGCCTCGGGCGTGTCGGTGATGTTCGATCATGTGTCGTTCTGCTGGGATGCGGCGCGCGGCAAGGCGCTGGATGATCTGAGTTTTCGTCTGGCGGCGGGCGAGACGATGGTGCTGGTGGGGCCTTCCGGGGCGGGCAAGAGCACGGTGATCGAGATCATTCTGGGCTTCGTGCGGCCGGATGCGGGGCGGGTGCTGATCAATGGCGCGCCGATCGAGAGCAT
>CAIVDX010000339.1 GCA_903904805.1 uncultured Rhodospirillales bacterium | reverse complement strand
GTCGATAACGGAGACATTGTCCTCGCCCATGTTCGCCACGAGCACCTTGCCGTGCAGCCACATCACGCCGGCCGGTGCCTTGCCGACCTTCTCCACCCACAGCACGCTCATGCCGCGCAAATCGAGTGCCGCGAGCTTGTCGGTGCCCTGCAGCGAGACATATGCCACGCTCCCATCGGGCGAAAACGCCATGTGGCTCGGCATCGATTGCAGCGGGAAGCGCTTGACCAGCTTCATGCTCGCCGGGTCGTAGATATCGACCTGCGCGCGCGCGAGACCGTTAACCACGAAATATTTGGCGTCGGGCGAGAAGCCGATTTGATACGGGTCGGCCACCGGCACGCGGCGCTGCAGGGCAAATGTGCGCGGGTCGAGAAACAAAACCTCGTTCGCCGCAGTGTCGCCCACCAGCAAGGATTTTCCGTCCGGGCTAAGCATCAGATGATGTGGCTCGCGCAGCACCGGAATGCGGCGCAGTTCGGCGCGGCTGGCCATGTCGAGCACGCTCAACGACGCGTCCGACGAGTTGACCACCAAAGCGAGGTCAGCCGCCTGAGAACCGGGCGCGACGAGCAGCAGAAGCAGCAGAAGACAGCGCGACATGGGCACCACCAAGAATTCCTACCTTATATATTAGCATGTGCAGGCGAGTTGTTCAGATGTGCATGCGCTGCTGTTATGCTGCGCCATGATGAAGATTCACCGCCGCGCCGCGCTCGCCGGTCTCTGCGCCACCCTGCCCTCTTACGCGGACGCGGCGATTCCCGCGGCCACTCCGCTCTCCCGGATGAATCTGCCCTGGTGGCGCGAGCGCTTCGACGCAAGTCAACGCGCCCTCGCCGCTGGGCCACGCCTGCTGATGCTGGGCGATTCCATCACGCAGAATTACGAGCTGCACGGCCCACAGGCCTGGCAGGATTTCACCGGGGTGTGGCAGCGCTTCTGGGCGCCGCTGCACGCCGCCAATCTCGGCTTCAAGGGCGACACCACCGCCAGCCTGCTCTGGCGCATTCAGCGCGCAACCTTCGTCGAGCCGGCGCCACGTGCCGCGGTGATGCTGATCGGCGCGAACAATTTCGGCCGCGTGCATTGGAGTGCCGCCGACACTCTGGTTGGGATCGACGCCTGCCTCACCGCCTTGCGCGGTCGGCTGCCGCGGGTAAAGACGGTCTTGGTCAGCGTTCTGCCGAGCGTGCGCAGCGACTGGGTGGACGAGCAGACGCGCGCGGTGAACCACATGCTTGCCGAACGCTACATCCATGCGGACAGCATCACCTATGTAGACGCGACAAAACTGTTTCTGCGGACCGATGGCAGTGTGGATCCAAACAAATTCTATGATCGGCTGCTCACACCGCCTGATCCGCCGTTGCATCCCAAACCGGAGGTGACGGCCGAACTTTCTCGGCTTATTCTGCCGCATTTGCCGGCGATGTCATAAGCGAGGGCCACTTGTTTGCAAAAACGAAGCAAAAACTTTTCGATGTTTGGACAGTGGGTCAGCCGGTGATCGCCGCCTTCACCATGCTGTAGGCGGTGAGCATGGAGGTTCTTGGATTGTCGGGGTCCGGCACGCCTTCCATGCGCACGATCATCTCGCCTGTGGGGCCGTGTGCCTCAATCTCATGGATATTCGCATTCACCGTGGGATCAGCGACCAATTCACACTCGGTCTCGTCCAGTCCTGCGCCAGCCAGCGCAATGGTGGCGGCGACGTTGGCGTTCTTCGGGTAATCGAGCGCGGCCCGGCGGGCGGACAGGCGCGCGAACGCTGTCGGCGCCGTGAGATTTTTCAAATCGATCAGCTGTTCGGCGCTCGACCCCGCCCAGCCCGCGGGCGGTTTTCGAGAGCGATAAAGCACACGAATGGGTCCGGCCAGACGCATCGCCGCCAGCGCATCCAAGCCGCCGACCGCGCCGGAGGCCAGCACCAACCGCGCCTGGGTTTCCTCGGCCGCACCGCGCAGCAGCGACTCCGTTTCGGCATCAGCCAACGCGCCGACCGACGCGACCACGAGGTCGATCCCAGCCCGCAGCACCTGCGGACCGATGGAGGCCAGCGCCGCCTGCCCAGCACATTCCAGCACCAGGTCGGGCCGGGCCGCGCGGAGCCCCGTCATATCCGTTACCACCGGAAAGCCTGGAATGGATCTGGCAGATTCAGGACGCATGAATACCGCAACGACAGGACAGTCCGGCGCCTGCTGCATCAGCACACGCACCACCCTTCCGCCGATCGCCCCGAAGCCAATCAGCGCAATCCTGCGCTCTCTCATGCTTTTTTCGGCGGCCCGGCGAATGCCGCGCCGAACCTGCCCACACTGGCCATGTCAACCTCAACGATCGCCATACCCGGCTGTGCCACCGCCCAGCGCAGCGCCTCTGCGGCATCCTCTGCGGTGCCGATCTTGCGATGGCCGATGCCCAGGCTGCCGGCAAACGCTGCAAAATCCGGGTTCAGCAAGTCGGTATCGCCGTGGCGCCCATCATATTCCGCATCCTGAATATTACGAATCACGCCGTAACCACCGTCATTCATCAGGATCAGAGCGATCTTCGCACCAAGCTGTGCGGCCGTGGCGAGCTCGCCTGGATTGAGCATGAAGCCCCCATCACCGGAAATCGCAACCACCTGCTTGCCGGGTGACACCACAGCTGCCCCGATTGCCTGCGCAAGGCCCTGGCCGATGCCACCACCCATCGCGTGAATCGCCGTACGCGGTACCACGCGGCGCGGCAGGCGATTGCCCCAGATCGAGTTGGACAGGGTGATGTCGCGCACCCAGATGCCATCCTCGGGCAACACCATCGCCACCGCGTCGATCAACGCCTCATAGGCACCGGCGGCTGTTCGCGTGTGCGCCTCCGCCTTCGCGCGCGCATCAGCGGCACGCGCCGTCCAGGCAGGATCGACGCCGACAGGCACAGCAATGCCACGCAAAGCCAGGGCGGCATCGCCAAGAATGAACAGCGCGTTCGGATAGCCCCGGCCATCGCTGCCTGGATCGGCATCGATGCGCACCACCCGCTCGGGCAGGCTGAGTGTGTAGGTGCGGGTCTCGTTCGAACGCAGATGCGAGCCGACCACGATCAGGCAATCGCTGTCTGCGATCATCGCGCCCACCGAGGGGCTCTGCGCGAACGCGGCGAGGCTGGCAGGATGGTTCTCATCGAGAATCCCCCTCCCAGCCGTGGAGGCGACCACGGGCACACCCGCATCGGCGAAGGCACGAATTTCTGGCACCGACCATTGCGCACCACCGCCGACCCAGATCATCGGGCGCTGCGCAGCCGCGAGCCATGTCGCCGCGAGATCCAGCAATGCCTCATCCGGTGCGAGCGCCACACGCGGCAACGGCCCGAGCGCAGCCCGGCTTGCCACCTTCGCGCGCTGTATGTCGATCGCAACCTCGATTGATACGGGACCGGATGGGGCTGACAAGGCGGTGCGCACGGCATTGCGCGTGACGGCGACCGCCTCGTCAGGATGGCTGATGCGCCAGGCATCCTTGCCAACCGCCCGCAGCATCGCGAGCTGGTCCTTCGCCTCATGAATGAAGCCCCATCCGCGATCCAGATAAGCGTTGTCGATCTGGCCGGTGAGGTGAATCACCGGCGCACCGGCAGTATAGGCCTCCACGAGCGCGCCGGCCGCATTGCCCGCGCCAGTACCGGTGGAGGTGACTGCCACAGTCGGTCGGCCGGAAACTCTCGCGGCCGCATCGGCCATGTTCACCGCCCCGGCCTCACCGCGCGCGGTGATGAAGCGAATCACACCGCGCCGGCGCATGGCGTCCAGAAACGGCATGTTGTGCAGGCTGATCACGCCAAAGGCTTCGCGTACCCCTGCGGCTTCAAGCTCGGCGACAACAAGGTCCGCCACCGGAACGGTGGTGGTATCGATCCGCGAACCATCCATCACGAATAGTCCTGCACGCCGGCGTCGGGATCACCGGCCATCGCCGTGCGGATCTGTCGGCTGGGCGGGCCTGCCAGCATCCAACGATCGGACTGCTCCGGTGTGCGCTGCCAGACCCTGGGCTGATGCGTGGCCTCGTTGATCTGCTCGAGTTGTGTCGTATATTCAATCACAAAGCCGGACGGCCCGATATAATACGCAAACGGATTGTCTCCGGGACCATGCCGACCGGGGCCCCAATTCACCGGATAGCCGCCCGCTTTCAGACGGCCGATGCCACGCATATAGGAATCCAGGTTCGGCAATTCGAACGCCACGTGATTGACCGATGCGCGATCAGCCCGCACCAGCGCGATTGAGTGGTGATCGCTGTTGCAGCGCAGGAACACCATCTGGTCTTCCGACCAGTCGCTGATACGGAACCCCACGACAGCGGTGAAGAACGCGGAGATCTTTTCCATCTGCGGCGTGTTCAGCACGATATGGCTGATGCGGATCGGCGCGTCGGGATCGGCCACCACCGGCACCGCGGCAACATCGGCGGTGAAGCGCAGGGTACGGTTGTCGGGATCACGCAGATCAAAGCCCACACCGCCACCAGGCGTATCGAGCGCGACGATGGCAGTGGGAGTCTGGCCGGCCTTGGTAACCTTGGCGTGTAAGGCGGCCAGCGTTGCCTCGCTGTCCACGCCGATGCTGATGCGCACCAGCCCACGGCGCTGACCGGAATGAAGGCCAAGAATGTAGGGTTCGGGGCCGGTGCCACGCAAAAAATCCCCCCGATTGCTCTCGACATCCGTAAGCTTCCAGAGTTCGCGATAAAATGCGGCGGTCTCCGGAACACCAGGCCCGGCGTAATCGAGGCTCCGCACCCACATCTGCTTGTCGGTCATGCTGCGTTCTC
>CAIVDX010000338.1 GCA_903904805.1 uncultured Rhodospirillales bacterium | reverse complement strand
GGTGGGCGAGGCGATGGCGAGGACGCGGCGGGAGGCGGCCTCGATATATTTCAGGTCGGACTTGGTGCGGTTGAAGCTGGTGTCGGTGAGCGGCATCAGGCTGATTTCGCACTCGGCGAGGCGGGCGAGATAGGTGTCGTAATCCGTCATCGGCAGAAAGGTTTTGTGCTCGGTCTGCAGCGCGTCGAAAAACTGCTGGTCGTAGAGCACGGTGACGGGCATGCGCGGGCCGGCGACGGCGAGGACTTCGTTGAGGGCGGGCATCCACTCCGCCCAGTCGCGCTCGCGGTTGAAGGCGCCGAAGAACAGGCCGATGCGGCTGGGATCGGTGAAGTTCCGCGGCGGCTCGATATGGCGGATCATGTTGGGGAACAGGGCGACGTTGGGGTTCATGCCGCGCAGCACCTCGGCCAGCGCGGGGGTGGAGGTCTGCACCGCGTGCACGCCGGCGAAGGTGAGCAGCTCGGGGATCTGCATCACCGGCATGTAGTCGGGATGGTCGTCGAACTCGGTGACGATCACCCAGCCGGCGGCCAGCAGATCGCGCACATATTGGCGCCCGCCGGGGCCGCCGACGCCCAGCCGGTGCAGGATGAGGATCTTCGGCGTGGTGGTGGACAGCGCCGGGGGGGTGGCGCTGGCGATCAGCGAGGCGCTGATCGAGGGATCGGTGTTGATGGCGATCTGCGGCAGGATGATCCGCACGTCGCTGACACCGCCTTGGGGTTCGAGCCGGTGGGCGACCACGTGCAGGCGGGTGGGCGCGGCGCGGCGGGCGCGCCAGACGGTCTGCAGCGGGGCGGAGCGGTTGGCGTAGTCGGCGATGTCGATGCCCATGTTGGTGAGGGCCGGGGTGATCGCGGCGATGAAGGCGGCGTGTTCGGCGTGGCCGAAGATGCGCGGCGCCATGTCGATGACCTCAAGTCCGGCCTCGCGCAGCATCGCGTCGATGCTGCGGGTGGTGAACCAGCGCATGTGGGTGGCATCGAGCAGGCCTTCGGGCTCGTAGGCCCAGCTGCCGTCGAGCAGGCGGCGGGCGAAGTGCCAATGCTCGACATTGGGCAGGCAGATCAGCACCACGCCATCCTCGGCGAGATAGCGGAGCTGGGCGCGCAGCACCGCGGCGGGGTCGAGCGTGTGCTCGAGCACGTCGCCATAGATCATGCAGTCGAACCGCGTGTCGGCGGGGACTGGCGCGGGGGTGAGGTTGAGATCGACATTGGCGACCACATCGAGCAGGCCGGCGGCCTGTTTGGCGTGGTCGAGATCGCGGTCAATGCCATAGATGCGGGCGGCCGGGTTCATCTGGCGGTAGGCGGCGCCGAGCGCGCCGGTGTTGCAGCCGACATCGAGCACGGTGCGGGCGGTCAGCGGGATGCGATACAGCAGATCCGGGTTGGGCAGCGCGCTCACGATGCGGACATGCCTGGCTGGGTCAGGCCTGCGGCGATCGGGCGGATGCCCTGGATGGTCATGTCCACGCGGTTGGTCTCCTCGGCTGCCGTCCGGTTGCGCAGGCGGTGTGCCACAGCTGATGGCACAGAGACACCCCCGGGGGCGCGATGTCAGCCGGATCGGCGGCGGCTGAGGGTGATGTCGTCCAGCGCGGTCTGGGCGCGGGTGGCCTGGTGCCGGGCGCGGGCGTCGGCGCGGGAGGTGATGAGCTCGATCACCGCGCGTTCGGCGGCGCGGGAGAGCGACAGCGCGGCGCGGGCGCGGCTGGCGGCCAGCGTGGCCTGGGCAAGGCGTTCCTCGGCGGCGGCGATGGCGGCACGGCCGTGCGGCAGCCAGGCGGCGAAGGCGATCACCGCCTGGTCACCGCGATCGAGGCGGGCGGCCTCGTCGGTTTCGCGGCGCAGGGCGGTGCGGGCTGCGGTGCAGGCGGCCTCGGCGTCGTCCAGCGCGGCGATGGCGGCGGCGAGGCGGGCGCGGTCGGCCAGCACCGCCTCGTGGCGCAGGCGTTTGAGCAGGGCGAGCTTGTCAGCCATGGGGCGGGGCCTCCTGAGCGATCGTGGGTGGCAGGCAGTCGGCGAGGCGGGCGAAGGGGTCGGGCCCGCCTGGTTCGTCACGCGCCTGGGTGAGCAGGGCGGTGATGCGGGGGACGGCCTGCAAGGCGGCGTCGACCGCAGGGTCGGTGCCGCTGCGGTAGGCGCCGAGGCGGACCATGTCGGCCATCTCCTCATGCAGGGCGAGGGTGGCGCGGGCGCGGCGGAGCAGGGCGGCGTGGTCGGGGCTGAGGCAGGCGGGGGCGGCGCGGGAGATCGAGCGCAGCAGGTCGATGGCGGGGTAGCGGCCGGCCTCGCCGATGCGGCGGTCGAGCACCAGATGGCCGTCGAGAATGCCGCGCACCGCGTCGGCCACCGGTTCGTTATGGTCGTCGCCTTCCACCAGGACGGTAAAGAGGGCGGTGATCTGGCCGTGTGAGGGGGTGGGACCGGTGAGGTTTCCGGCGCCGCCGGGGGGGCCGGCGCGTTCGAGCAGGCGGGGGAGTTCGGCGAAGACGCTGGGGGGGTAGCCGCGGGTGGCCGGGGGCTCGCCGGCGGCCAGGCCGATCTCGCGCAGGGCGAGGCAGAAGCGGGTGACGGAATCCATCATCAGCAGAACGTTTTTGCCCTGGTCGCGGAAATGTTCGGCGATGGTCATCGCGGCGTAGGCGGCCTCACGCCGCAGCAGGGGCGGGGCGTCGGAGGTGGCGACGACGACCACCGAGCGCGCGAGGCCGGCGTCGCCGAGATCGTCCTCGAGGAATTCGCGCACCTCGCGGCCGCGTTCGCCGACCAGGGCGAGCACGGCGACATCGGCCTCGCTCTGGCGGGCGAGCATGGCGAGCAGGGTGGATTTGCCGATGCCGGAGCCGGCGAACAGGCCGAGGCGCTGGCCGGCGCGGCAGGGGGTGAACAGGTCGATGGCGCGCACGCCGGTGGTGAGCACCGGGCCGAGG
>CAIVDX010000337.1 GCA_903904805.1 uncultured Rhodospirillales bacterium | reverse complement strand
CGGCCACTGGCAGCAGCAGCGCGTTGTAGCCAATCGCGAAGCCGATATTCTGCCGTATCACCCGCCGGGCCCGCCGTGCGGTTGCCAGCATCGTCAGCACCGGGGCGAGGCGGGCGCCCTGAAACACCACGTCAGCCACGTTCTGGCTGATATCGGCGGCACTCGATGGCGAGGCCGACGCGAAGGAGGCGGCCAGCGCTGGCCCGTCATTCAAGCCGTCGCCCACCATCAGCACGCGGTGGCCAGCCGCCCGCGCCGCCTCGATCCGGGCGACCTTGTCGATCGGTGACAGGCCGGCCTCGGCGTTGGCGATCCCGAGTGTTTCGGCGGTGCGCCCAACCGGGCCGGCGGCGTCGCCGGAGAGCAGCTGCACACCATAGCCGGCGGCCTTCAGCGACCTGACCACCGCGATGGCATCCTCGCGCAGCCGTTCGGCGAAGCCGAACCGCACAGGCCGGTGGCCCGGTCGCGCCAACCACAGTTCCGGCGCGGTCTGCGCGGCGGCTGCCAGCACGCCGCAGAAGGCGCGGCTGCCCAGGCGGGTCTCACCGGTTGGGCCCGGCACCGCCATCCCCTCACCTTGATGCTCAACCACGCCGGCTGCCGGCACCACGCCGCCGGCCGCCGCGACAAGCGCGCGCGCCAGCGGATGCCGACTTGCCGCCGCCAGCCCGGCGGCAATGCCGAGAACGCCAGTTGGCACCTCGCCCGTCAGCGCGAGGCTGGGTTCCGTGAGCGTGCCGGTCTTGTCGAACACGACCATGTCGATGGCGGCGAGGCGCTCCAGCGCGGTCGCCGACTTCACCAGGGTGCCGCCGCGCATCAGCGACGCGGTGGCGATCACCTGCACCGCCGGCACCGCCAGCGCCAGCGCGCATGGGCAGGTGATGATCAGCACCGCGCAGGCGGTCAGCAGCGCCTGGGATGCCGGGACACCCAACCAAAAATACCAGACACCGAACGTGGTCAACGCGGCCAGATGCACCGCCGGCGCGTAGGCGCGCGCCACCCGGTCCGCCAGCAGAACGAAGCGGCCGCGCCGCCCCTCCGCGGCTTCGATCAGCCCGGCGCATTCGGCCAGCAGGGTGGACCCGCCCGTGGCCGTCACCGCCATGGTGAGCGGCGCGCCCAGATTGAGCGTGCCGGCGAACAGTTTGCCGCCGGGCCGTGCACGCACCGGCAGGCTCTCGCCGGAGATCAGCGACGCATCGACCAGCCCGTCGCCGGCCACCACCACGCCGTCGGCACCGATGCGCTCGCCCATCCCGACCAGGATGCGATCGCCCACGACCAACTGGTCCTGCGGCACCAGTTCGGTGCCGCCGTCAGCCTTGATGCGGGTGACATCGGTGGCCCGCAGCATGAGGAATTGCTGGGCGGTTTCGCGTGCCCGCCCACGCGCGCGGTGATCCAGCACGCGGCCAACCAGCAGGAAGAACAGCAGCGTGACGGCGCTGTCGAAATAGGTCTCCACGCCGCCGCGCAGCGTCTCCGCCAGGCTCATCGCGGTGACCAGGATCACACCGACGCTGATCGGCACATCCATGTTGGACCGCCGCGCGCGCAGCGCCGCCCAGGCCGAGCGGAAAAAGGGCATGCCGGCATAGGCGATCGCCGGCATCGCGATCATCGCCGACACCCAATGCATCATCGAGCGGGTGAGCGGGCCCATATCACCGGGAGTGGCGCCGGTGCCGGTGCCCGCCCAGATGCCGATCGAGAGCAGCATCACATTGCCCGCCGCGAAGCCGGCCACCGCCATCGCCCGCGTCAGCACCCGCGCCTGCCGGTCATCGGCGGCGGCAAGCGCTGCCGGGTCGAACGGCACCAGCCGGTAGCCCAGCGCTTCAATCCGCGCGACCAGCGCGCCGCCGCGTGGTGTGGGGCCGCGCCACGAGAGCACCAGGCGGCGTGTGGTGAGATTGACCCGGCCGGTGATCAGATCCGGCTCACGTGCCAGCATGCTCTCGATCAGCCAGACGCAGGCGCCGCATTGCAGACCATCGAGCGCCAGCACCAGGCTGCAGACATCGTCTTTGTTCGTGACAAAGCGGCTGAGGTCACGCGCCAGCGCGGCCTCGGGTTTGGGAGCCCGCAGCGCGGGGTCGAGCACGCGGTCACGGTAATAATTGCCGAGGCCAAGCGACTGGATCGCCTCGAAGGCCGCGGCGCAGCCTGGACAGCAAAAGCGTGCGCCCAGACTGGGTTCGCCGCAATGAGCACACTGTGTAGGTGCGACGGGCTCAAGTTGCAGAGCGGCACTCATGTCACGGCACGAGAACCCGGCGGGTCTGCGCCAGGCGATGCCCGCCCTCGCTGACATCCAGCATCAGATCCCATTGGCCAGCCGCGGGCAGATCGCGATCGGCAACATAGTCGCCCGGTGCGACCTCGTCGAAGCGCAAGGCGGTGGTCTGCGCGGGCCCGAGCGGGCGCTGCGCGTGGCCGCTCACCATGGCGGACCGCAATGGTGCGCCATCCGGGCCGCGCAGTTGCAGACGCGGATGCGCGGCGAGCATCGATGCGTCCAGCTGCCAACCCAACGCGCGCTGTGCCGCTACTCGCTCCAGCACCTGATCATAGCGATTCGATTCTTCGAAGCCGCCCCCGTCGGCCGCCCCCGGAAAGGTGGTCAGCGCCCACGCGACCATCGCGCCGTTCACCGCGAACACCACCGCCATCGAGGCGATCAGGCCGATCGGAAACCACTGCCAGCCATTGCGCCTGATGATGCTGCTCATGCCATTGCCTCTACCTTGAACCTGGGCCCATGAAACGCGATTCGTAGCGCGTCTCGTCGCCGGTTTCCGTGTTGGTGACGACGAAATAGAATTCCATCGAGCCATCATGCAGATCGGCTTGTGTCGCCTGCACGAGCAGCCTCGCCTCGCCGACAGAATCGCTATCGACTCGAATGATCACGCTGGCATCGGATGCCTGCGGGCTGTCGCCGAGCGCGAGGCGGGCATCGGGCAGGTGCTCGACGCGCACGCTGAAAACGCCTGGCTCGGGACGCTTGTTGGCAAGCTTGATCGTATAGCCATTGCGCAGGCTGCCGTCAGACAGCCGCACGAACAACGGCGCACGGTCATGCAGCACCGTCACATCGAAGCGCGAGCGGGCGATCAGCGCGAAGCCGAGAACAAGAATTCCGGTCAGCAGCAGCGTCGCATACAGCATGGTACGTGAGCGCAACAGCTGCAGTGGCACCGTGCGCCCCTGCGCTTTCGCCTGCTGGCGCGCCAGCGTGTCCCAGGTGATCAGCCAGGGCTTGCCGCCGGATTTGTCCATCACATGGTTGCAGGCATCAACACACAGGCCACAGCCGATGCATTCCAGCTGCACGCCATCACGAATGTCGATGCCGGTCGGGCAGGCATGCACGCAGGCTCCGCAATCGATGCAGTCACCCACGGCCACCGCCGACGGGTCGCGCCTGCCATGCCGCCGCGGTTCGCCGCGCCAGCCCTGATAGGTGACAATCAAGGTCTGCTCATCGAACATCGAGGACTGGAAGCGTGGCCAGGGACACATATAGGTGCAGACCTGCTCGCGCGCCCAGCCGGCCAGCAGATAGGTGGTCGCGGTGAACAGGAAGGTGAACAGATAGACCGAGACATCGGCTCGCCCGGTCCAGAACTCGGCCACCACCGTCGGTGCGTTGACGTAATACATGATCCACGCGCCGCCGGTCCAGAAGGCGATGCCGAGCCAGATCAGATGCTTGGCGGTGCGCTTGAGCGCCTTTGAGCGGGTCATCGGTGCGGCATCCAGCTTCATGCGCGCGTTGCGATCGCCCTCGATCCAGCGTTCCACCAGAAGGAAAAGATCGGTCCATACTGTCTGCGGGCAGGAATAGCCGCACCAGACGCGGCCGAACATCGCGGTTGCCAGGAACAGCGCAAGGGCGGCGACGATCAAAAATCCGGTCAGCAGATAGATGTCCTGGGGCCAGAGTTCGATGGAAAAGAAATAAAACTTTCGATCCCAGATATCCAGCAGCACGGCCTGATCGGGCACGTGAGGGCCGCGGTTCCACCGGATCCAGGGAAGCGCGTAATAGATCGTCAGGCACAGGACCAGGATGATCCATTTCGCCCGGCGCGCACCGCCATGCACGGCCATCGGCTGCACCTTGATGCGATCGGCATACAGCTTCTCCGGCACCAGGGGGCTCGGGAGTTGGGCGTTCATCTCGGCACTCCGCTGCGCTGGCTACTCGCCACCGCCGAGCGCGTGGACATACAGCGCGAGACTCTTGATTGTTCCGGTGTCAAGACGCGTGTTCCAGCTCGGCATCACCCCCAGGCGCGGGCGATTGAGTTGCGCAACGATACTTGCGCGATCGCCGCCATACAGATGCACCTTGGCGGCAAGCGGTGGCGCGCCGATATCGCGATTGCCCTGCCCCTTCTCGCCATGACAGGCCGCGCAATTGTCGGCATAGAGGGCGGCACCCTTGGTGGTGTCGCTGCCGTTTGGCGCGATGCCGTAGAGAACCGAAACATAGTCGGCGACATCGGCGATCTGCTCGGCGGTCAGTGTGCCGGTGGCGCCGAATGCCGGCATCTGGCTGCTGCGGGAATCGGGATCGCTGTTGCGCACGCCGTGCCTAATGGTCGCCGCGATCGCCTCCACGCTGCCGCCCCACAGCCAGACATCGTCACCCAGCGCGGGGTAGCCGACCTGGCCCTGACCGCCGGTGCCGTGGCAGGGCTGGCAATTGTTGGCGAAGGCGATCCGCCCGGCATCTTGGGCGGTTGCCATCAGCTTCGGATCAGCACGCACAGTGGCGAAGTCCGCCACCGCGATCTTCTTGAGATCCGCATCGTGCAGCGCGCTCATCTGCGCCACGCCCGCCATCGCGTTCACCCGCGAGCTATAGCCGAGCAGGCCGTGGAAATAGCCAGGTCCATACGGGATTGACGGGTAGAGAACGAACATCACGAGGCCGATGATCACGCAGGCGATGTAGCTCCACAGCCACCATTTCGGCAGCGGCGTGTTCAGCTCGCGCACGCCATCCCAGACATGCCCTGTGGTGTTGGTGCCCGAATATTCGTCTTTCTCGATCTTGGTCGGCATGGCGGCCTCTTTCAGCGATCGTCGTTCAGCGGGATCATTGCGTGGCTCTGCATCACCGTGCGGCGGCTGGGCCAATAGGCGGCCACCGCGATGACACAAAAGATCGCCAGCGCACCGAGGACCGAATTGGTCTGAAACCAGGCAACGGCGGATTGCAAGGTCATCATGCGCTCCTATTGCCGCAGCTGTTCTTCGGAGGTGTCGGCAAAGTTCACGAGCGTGCCGAGCATCTGCAGATAGGCGACCAGCGCGTCGAGCTCGGTGGGCGTGCGGCCATCGCCGCTTGCCGCCACCGCCTTCGGATAGCGCTTGAGCAGATCAGTCTGGTCGGCGGCGGGATCAGACTGCGTGGCCAGATCCGCCTGGGCCGCGGCGAGTTGATCGTCCGTATAAGGCACGCCCACGCCGCGATTGGCGGCCATGCGATCTGCCACGTCACGGCCATCCAGCGGCGTATCGGCCAGGAAGGCGTAATTCGGCATCAACGATTCCGGCACCAGGCTGCGCGGTGCCTTCAGATGGGCGTAGTGCCAATCATTGGAATATTTGCCGCCGACGCGCGCAAGGTCGGGCCCGATGCGTTTTGAGCCCCACTGGAACGGATGATCATACATGCTCTCGGCGGCCAGGCTGTAATGGCCGTAGCGCTCGACCTCGTCGCGCAACGCGCGGATCATCTGGCTATGGCAGACATAGCAGCCCTCTCGGACATAGATGTCGCGGCCACGCAACTCCAGCGGCGTATATGGACGCACACCCTGCACATGCTCAACTGTCGTTTCAATCGTGAACAAGGGCACGATCTCCACCAGGCCGCCGATGGAGACCGTCAACAGCGTCAGCACCAGCAGCAGCAGCGCGTTCTTCTCGATAATTTCGTGACGAATGAACATCTCAGTCTCCCACGGCCGGCGCGAGGCCGGAGGGCAATGCGACACCGGTTCTTGCGCTGTCGGCGACCTTGCCGAGGATCGTCATGGTCAGATTATAGGCCATGATGAGCGCACCGATCAGGAACAGCACACCGCCGAGCATACGGATCACGTAGAAGGGATGCACGGCCACCACCGATTCACTGAAGGAATATTGGAGGAAGCCGTTGGCATCGTAGGCGCGCCACATCAGGCCTTCCATGATCCCCGCCACCCACATCGAAGCGATGTAGAAGACGATGCCGAGCGTGGCGATCCAGTAGTGCCAGGCGGCGAGTTTCGCGGAATAGAGCTTCTCGCGGTGCCAAAGTACCGGCACCAGATAATACATCGTGCCGAAGCTGATGAAGGCCACCCAGCCGAGCGAGCCGGAATGCACGTGGCCGATACCCCAGTCGGTGTAATGGCTGAGTGCGTTCACGTCGCGCACCGACATCACCGGTCCTTCGAAGGTGGACATGCCGTAGAAGCCTACCGCGGTGACCGAGAAGCGCAGCGAAGGCTCGGTGCGCAGCTTGTCCCATGCTCCCGACAGCGTCATCAGTCCGTTGATCATGCCGCCCCAGCTGGGCATCCACAACATGATCGAGAAGGCCATGCCGAGCGTCTGCGCCCAGTCAGGCAGGGCGGTCCAATGCAGATGGTGCGGGCCGGCCCAGATATAGATGAAGACCAGTGACCAGAAATGCACGATCGACAATCTGTAGGAATAGACAGGCCGGTTCGCCGATTTTGGGATGATGTAGTACATCATGCCGAGGAAACCGGCGGTCAGGAAAAAGCCCACCGCGTTGTGGCCATACCACCATTGCACCAACGCATCCTGCGTGCCGGAGAAGGCCGAGTAGCTTTTGGCACCCGCCCAGTGCACCGGAAGTGCTGCGTTGTTGACCAGATGCAGCATGGCCACGGTGATGATGAAGGCAAGAAAAAACCAGTTCGCCACGTAGATATGTGGCTCCTCGCGCAGCATCAGCGTGGCGACGAACACCAGCAGATAGAGCACCCAGACCAGTGTCAGCCAAAGATCAATGTGCCATTCGGGCTCGGCATATTCACGCCCCTGGCTGTAGCCCATCACGTAGCTGAGCGCGGCCATGACAATGAAAAACTGGTAGCCCCAGAATATGAAGTTCGCCAGCGCATCACCGCCCCACAGCCGCACGCGGCAGGTTCGCTGGACCACATGCAGGCTGGTGCCGATCAGCGCGGAGCCACCGAAGGCGAAGATCGCAGCAGAGGTATGCACCGGCCGCAGGCGGCCGAAATTCAGGAA
Organism: uncultured Rhodospirillales bacterium; assembly: GCA_903904805.1. Taxonomy (GTDB): domain Bacteria; phylum Pseudomonadota; class Alphaproteobacteria; order Acetobacterales; family Acetobacteraceae; genus CAIVDX01. The sequence goes on along the minus strand of CAIVDX010000337.1, from coordinate 1,614 downwards.
TGACAGGCCGAAATTCAGCTCTGGCCATGACAGTTCCAAAGCGATGTAACAGCCAACGGTGAAGGCGATGATCGCCCAGAACATGGCGGCGAAGATGAATTTTCGAACGACCGCCTCATTATATATCACGGGTGCGCGCGGCGCCGCGGATGCGAGATCACTCATGGCTGGCGTCCGTGCGATCGAAATGTGCCTTGACCAGGCCGAAATCGAAGATCAGGGCGAATGCCGCGAGGCTCAGCCCGAACAGGTAGAACGCATCGTCATAGGCATTGGCCGCCATGACCAATCCGAGCAGCCCAAACAGGGCCATCATAAGTCCGACTATCCAATCCGAGGCCTGCATCGTTAGTCTCCCGACCGAAATATTTGCCGCTGGGCAAGCTGCGCCCAACAGGAGCGGCCGAACAATCACCAACGCGTGACGTGTTGGCTTTGATGCAGGTCAACTGCATGCTGCGGCGCGGCATGCGATGGGAACGAACATGGACGTTGTCGCCGGTTTGGCCGCCTTTTGCGGTGTCGATCCGACCGCCTTGCGCGGCGGATTGCTGATCTCGCTGCTGCTGGCCGGGGCGGCGGGCAGCCTGATGCACTGCGTCCCAATGTGTGGGCCGCTGGTGCTGGGACAGGTGGCTGACCGAATGGCGTGCCTGTCCGGCACCTGTCTGACCGCGATGGGGCGGGTCCGGGCGGGGCTGCTGGTGCCCTATCATCTAGGACGGTTGACGACCTATGCGCTGCTGGGGGCGGCGGCGGGCGTGTTGGGGCTGGCGGCGGCGTCAGGCTTTCGGCCGGTGGGCGGGGCGCTGTTGCTGTTGGCGGCGGCGATGTTCCTCCGGCAGGCGTTGCGGCGGGCGCACGGGACGGGCTCGCCGGCGGCGTCAGGCTGGGGACAGGCGCTGGCGCGCGTGGGGCGCCGGATTGACCGGACGGCGCCGTCGGGCGGCTATCTGCTGGGGCTGCTGCTGGGGCTGCTGCCCTGCGGATTTCTGTATGGGGCGCTGGCCGCGGCGTCGGTCTCCGGGGGCGCAGGGCCTGGCGCGGCGGCGATGGTGGCGTTTGGGATGGGCACGGTGCCGGCGCTGGCGGCGGTGGGGATCGCCGGCGGCGGAGCGGCGGGGCGGTGGCAGCGATCGCTGGGGGCGATCACGCCCTGGATCCTGGGGGCGAACGGCGTGCTGCTGGCGCTGCTCGGGCTGCAGGCGCTGGCGGGCTGAGCGAGGCTACATCAGCCAGGGACGGACCAGTTCCTTCGCGCGCTCCACCTGGCGCTTCACATGCGAGGGGTTGGCCTTGTGGTGATGCAGATAATGCTCGATCGCGCCGCGGGCGTCTTTCCAGCTGGCATTCTTGCGCCGCAGCTTCGTCACCCACTCCAGCGTGGCATCCAGCTGTTCCGGCAGGAAGGCGAATTCCTTGTCGTCCGGACTGAAGCAGGGTTCGACGTCGTTGATGCTTTTCATGCGCTTCGACCGCCTTTTTGTCTACCGCTTCATAGCGCGTGCCGCAACAAAATGGGAAGCCTGAAGGGCCCTGCAGCGGCGGATTTCAGCCGATGTGGGCACCGCGGAAGCCCAACCGGTCGAACGGAAGGTCGGCCTCGAGGACGCG
>CAIVDX010000336.1 GCA_903904805.1 uncultured Rhodospirillales bacterium | reverse complement strand
CGCAGCACATGGATCGCCGTCTCCGAGTGCCAGCCCCAGCCGGCGATGCCCAGCATGAAGCCCAGATCGCCCGGCAGGTTGGAATAATAGGCCTCGCGCACCGGTGCGGGTGGAATGCCGGGATGGATATAGATCGGCACATCCAGCGCCTCGGCCCGCGCCAGGATCGGCGCGAAGCGCGGATCATCCAGGAACAGCCCGTCGGTGGTGCCGTTCACCAGCGCGCCGCGAAACCCCAGCCGCGTCACCGCCCGCTCCAGCTCATCCGCCGCCGCCTCCGGCGCGGTCAGCGGCAGATGCGCGAACCCGGCGAAGCGGTCGGGATGCCGCGCCACCGCGGCCGCCAGCGCATCGTTCGCGGCACTCGCCCAGCCCGGCCCCTCCGCCGCCGAGAGCAGCTCCGCCCCCGGACCGGAGAGCGAGAGCACCTGCTGCGAAATCCCCGCCGCATCCATCGCCGCCAGCCGGATCGGCCCGATCTCATCAAGCTCGGCCGCCTTCATCTGCGGCCCGGTCTTCGCCGCCGGCGGAAATCCACCCCGGGCGATCGCCTCCGGGCTGATCCGGCGGACCAGCGAGGAGACGGTATAATGTTCTTCCAGCGTGACGATGCGCATCCTGTCCTCCGGTTCTTGCTTGGACAGCAGCTTCCCCGCCACGCAGCGCGATGTCTAGCCGGCCGACCGCGACGGGCGCGGGCCGGCCATCTCGGGATAGCGCCGCGCCAGCTCCGCCTGGAAATCGGTCGCCAGCCAGTCGGACAGCCGGTCGAGTATGGCGCGGAAGCTGGCCCGATCCTGCTCGCCGAGGGCGGCGAGGATCAGCTCCTCCAGCTCCAGGCTCAGCGGGTCCGCCTGCGCGCGCAGCGCCTGGCCCTTCGGCGTGATGAACAGGCGGAACTGCCGCGCGTCATCCTCATCGATCTCCCGCCGCGCCAGCTGCGCCTTGATCAGCCGCCCGAGGATGCGCGAGGTCGCCGAGCGTTCGAACCGGGTCTGCGCCGCCAGCGTGGTGAAATTCACCCCCGGCTGGTCGCCGATCAGCCGCAGAACCCGCAGCTCATGCACATCCAACCCGAAGCGCCGCTCAAATATTTTTCCCGCCGGCTTGATCGCATCCTCCGAGATTCCGGCGAGCTGATAGGTAAAGCTTTGAGTCAGCATGATTTTTCCCAAACAAGCGCAACAATCTTACGCGAATTTTTATGTTGCAACAAGATTCTGTTCCAGATTACAACTATCTTACTGAGCAACGGCCGACTGCCGGAGGCTGCCGGACGGGCCACCCAACGCCTTCCCCTGAAAGGACGCCTCGATGACCCCGATTGCCCTCTCCGCCGCCATCCCCGCTCCCGCCGAGCCGACCGCCCGCGCCCGCCCCGGCCGCGCCCGGCTGATCGCCGCCTGCACCATCGGCAATGCGCTCGAATTCTACGATTTCGTGGTGTTCAGCTTCTTCGCCGGCACCATCGGCGCGCTGTTCTTCCCCGCGCAGGACGGCACCGTGCAGCTGCTGCTGTCGCTGGCCACCTTCGGCGTCGGCTTCTGCATGCGCCCGCTCGGCGGGCTGGTGCTGGGCAGCTACGCCGACCGCCATGGCCGCAAGAAGGCCACGCTGCTGACCCTGTTCCTGATGGCGCTGGGCACCGCGATGATCGGCATCGCGCCCTCCTATGCCCAGTTCGGCCTGATCGGCCCGGCCATCGTGGTGATCGCCCGGCTGCTGCAGGGCTTCTCCGCTGGCGGCGAGGTCGGCGCCTCCACCACCCTGCTCGCCGAATATGCCCCCTCCGACCAGCGGGGCTTCTATGGCAGCTGGCAGCTCGCCAGCCAGGGCCTGGCGGTGCTGGTCGCCGCCTTCATGGCCTGGCTGATGTCGGCCATCATGCCCGCCGACCAGGTCAAGGCATGGGGCTGGCGGGTGCCCTTCCTGCTCGGCATCCTGATCCTGCCGATCGGCCTGTGGCTGCGCGCCGCCCTGTCGGAAACCCACGCCAATGATGCCAGCGCGGCCACCGCGAAGATCAACACGCTGGCGCTCACCCTGCGCGCGCATCTGTCCAAGGTGATCGCCGGCGTCGGCATGATCATCGGCGGCACCGCCTCGAACGCCGTGGTGGTGCTCTATATGTCGACCTACGCGGTGCGGCAGCTGCACATGCCGCCGGCCAGCGCGCTGTTCGCCGGCCTGGTCGCCGGTGGCGTCACCCTGCTGGTCAGCCCGATCGCCGGCATCCTGTCCGACCGGCTGGGCCGCAAGCGCGTGGCATCGGCCGCCTATCTGCTGATGGCGCTGGCGATCTATCCCGGCTTTCTGCTGATCAACGCCGCACCCGAGCTGCCCACGCTGCTCGCCACCGTCGCCGTGCTCGGCGCGCTGAACGCGCTGGGCGGTGCCCCCTCGATCATCGCGCTGGCCGAGATCTTCCCGGTCGAGGTGCGCGCCACCGGCATGTCGGTGGTCTACGCGCTCGGCGTGGCGATCTTCGGCGGCTTCGCGCAGTTCATCGTCACCTGGCTGATCAGCGCGACCGGCAACCCGCTCGCCCCGGCCTGGTATGTGATCGCCTGCTGCGCCACCACCCTGCTCGCCCTGCGCTTCATCCCCGAAATGTCGCGCAAGGCGCTGGCATGACCGGCCCGCGCGGAGCAGCACCCATGCAGCTGATCCCCGAGATCGTCGCCGCCGCGCCTGCCATGGCGGCGATCCGGCGCGACCTGCACGCCCACCCCGAGATCGGCTTCGAGGAACATCGCACCGCCGCCCTGGTGGCCGATCTGCTGGCGGGCTGGGGCATCGCGGTGCATCGCGGCATCGGCGGCACCGGCGTGGTCGGCGTGATCGCCGGCCAGCGTCCGGGCCGCCGCATCGGCCTGCGGGCGGACATGGACGCGTTGCCGATGCACGAGGCCACCGGCCTGCCCTACGCCTCCACCCGCGCCGGCGCCTTCCATGGCTGCGGGCATGATGGCCACACCGCCATGCTGCTCGCCGCGGCACAGCATCTGGCCACCAGCCGCGGCTTCGCCGGCGAGGTCGTGCTGATCTTCCAGCCCGCCGAGGAGGGCCTCGGCGGCGCGGTGGCGATGCTCGCCGACGGTCTGTTCGCCCGCTTCCCCTGCGACGAGATCTACGCGCTG
>CAIVDX010000335.1 GCA_903904805.1 uncultured Rhodospirillales bacterium | reverse complement strand
CGGCATGCCCTCGCCGGCGAACGCCACGCCCGGCATGAACACCCCAACAGCAGCCAACACCGACAGACGGCGAACAACAGACTTCATGACAACTCGATCCCTACCTGGTCTCACTCGAATTCCGCAGCCGCGGATATCAGGTGAACAGGATGAGGAAGGCGATCAGCAGGGCGAAGAGCGCGACGGCTTCCGTCAGCGCAAAGCCCAGAATGCCCAGGCCGAACACCTGGTCGCGCGAGGCCGGGTTACGGGCAACCGAGCTCACCAGCGAGCTGAAGATGTTGCCGATGCCGATGCCCACGCCCGCGAGAGCGATAACGGCGATGCCGGCGCCGAGCGACTTGGCGGCGATTGGATCCATGGTGAAGTCCTTTCAGGTTTGACGGAACGGGGTAGCCAGCCGGCTCAGTGCAGATGCACCGCGTCGTGCAGATAGATGCAGGTCAGGATCGCAAACACATAGGCCTGCAGGAACGCGACCAGCAATTCGAAGCCCATCAGGATCACGTTGATCCCGAGGGGGAAAACCGCGGCGATGCCGCCGACCAGCCCGGCGCCGCCGAGCATGACCACGAAGGAGGCGAACACCTCAAACATCACGTGGCCGGCGACCATGTTCGCGAACAGACGAACTGGCAGGCTCACCAGACGCGAGAAATAGGAGATGATTTCCACCGGCACGATCAGCGGCGCCAGCGCGACCGGCGCGCCGGAGGGCCAGAAGTAGCTGAAGAAATGCGTGCCGTGGATCGCGATGGCCACGATCGTGGTCAGCAGGAACACGATCAGCGCCAGGGTGAAGGTGACCACGATGTGGCTGGTATAGGTGAAGCTGAACGGCAGCAGGCCAAGCAGGTTGCCGAACAGAATGAAGAAGAACAGCGTGAAGACGAAGGGGAAGAATTTACGACCCTCGTGCCCGATGGTCTCGGTGCACATGCCCATGATGCCTTCGTAGGCATACTCGGCCAGCGCCTGGAACCGACCGGGGACCACAGCCTTCGGGCGCATGCCGAAATACAGCAGCGCGAGCGTGAGCACCGCCGAGACGATCATGAACACGTTGGATTGCGAAAAGCCCAGCGCGCCGATCACCGGGGAGAGCCGGAACTGTCCGAGCGCATCAATCGCGGGGGCCGGTGCTTCGCTCACAATCGCCAATCCTTCACTTCAGCTTCTCACCGCCTGGCGGCTTTTTCGGCGGCGCGAACAAGCGCCACACATTCAAGACACCGGCAGCCCCTCCCAGCAGCACGAACACGGCGAGGAATATGGGTTTGGTGCCAAGCCACCGGTCCAGCAGCCAGCCGATCCCCACCGCCACAAGCAGCGATGACACCAGCTCAGCTCCCACCCGCATCCCGATGCCCCACGGGCTGAACGCCGGTGGTGCCTCAGATGCGACCGGGTCCAGCCCCTGTCGCTTGCGAGCCTCACGCAACCGTTCCTCGAAGGAAGGTTCCGATCCGCCCGACCGTTCATCCATATCCACGCCCCGCAGAGCCCTGCCGAAAGGCAGGCGCTTGCTAGCTTCGCACCCCCTGGGTGTCAACGGGGAGTGGGGGTGTAGAAGGGTCTAAGGCAAGGCCAGGGGCTTTGCCCCTGGACCACATTGAGGCCTCGATGCCCGAAACACCCGGATGTTTGACGTTTGGGGAAAGTGCAGTGGCGCTGGTTATCCCGCTATGCGCGGCACGCTGTCGCGTGACCGGTCCAGGGCAGAGCCCTGGCGTTGCCATAAGCCTTTCTAATATCTCACGCCGCATGATAATCGGGCGGACGAACAACAAATGCCGGGGGGCAGCGTGCGCAAAAGTCTTGGGTTGGCGGCGGCGATTGCCGTGGCGATGGTGGTGACTGAGGCCGCCTGGGCCCAAACGCCGCAAGGTGATGCGGCGCGGGACTTTGTCGTCGAGAAATGCAGCCAGTGTCACACCGACTCGATGTTCCGCGACAAGCGGCAGGATGCCCGGGCCTGGGAGGCGACGGCCTATCGCATGGTCGGCCGCGGTGCGGTGTGGACCTCCGACGACATCAAGACCATCGCGGCGTTCCTGGGGCAAAGTTTTGGTCCCGACGCGCCGCGCGCAACCCACTGACGGGAGCGAGACCATGAGAGACATTGTTCATCGCTACCTGGCCAACAGCGTCTCGCGGCGCGGTTTTCTCGACAATATGACCAAGGCAGGGATCACGCTGAGCGCGGCCGAGTCGGTGCTGTCGGCGCTGAGCGAGCCGGCACAGGCGCAAACAGCGGCGGCCGCGCCCGCCGGGCCGGTGAAGCAGTTCCAGGGGACCGGCGGGGCGTGTCTGGCCGAGCAGCTGATCGCCTGCGGGGTGAAATATGTGTTTGGCAATTCGGCCAGCGAGGATGCGCCGTTCTATGAGGCGCTCGTCGACCGGCCGCAGCTGCAATATATCCTCACCCCGCATGAGGGGCCGGGGGCGGCGATGGCCGCGGGCTATATCAAGGCGTCGCAGCAGCCTGCGATCGTGATGCAGGCCGGCGCGGTCGGGCTGATGAACGCGATGGGGCAGACCTACAACGCGTATAAGGAGCAGACGCCGCTGGTGGTCTACGCGTATCGCTCCGACCAGTCGAAGCGGTCCGGGCGCGATGGGTTCGAGGAGATCGCCAACCAGGAGCAGGTGCCGCAGCCGATCACCAAATATTCCTGGAGCGCGCAGGGCTCATCGATGATTGCCGAGACCGTGCGCAATGCCTTCAAGACGGCATGGACGCCGCCGCACGGGCCATCATACCTGACCTGGCACTCGGACTACACCGCCGAGCGGGCGCGGGTGGAGATCATCCAGCAGAGCCATTACGACCCACGCATGCATGTGCGACCGAACCCCACCGAGGTGGAGCGCGCGGCGGAGATGTTGGTGGGGGCGAAGATGCCGCTGCTGATCGTGGGTGACGAGATCACCAAGTCGAAGGCGGTGGTGAAGGCGATCAAGCTGGCCGAGCTGCTGGGCATGCCGGTGAGCCAGATGCGCCAGCTCTGGGCGAATTTCCCCGAGGCGCATCCGCTGTTTGTGGGGTATGTGCCGGCCAACACGCTGGGGTCGATCACCTGGCCGAAAGATGCCGACGTGGTGATCAATGTCGGCAACAAGATGCAGCAGAGCGGCATCGCGCCAGTGGTGCCGCACAGTGTGAAGTTTATCGACATGCGCATCGACTACAACAACATGGGCAAGGCGATGACGACCGACGTGCCGCTGGTGTGCGATGTCGGGCTTGGGCTCGATGACCTGATCGCGGCGGTGGAGCAGCTGATGACCCCTGCCCTGCGCGCTGCGGCAGCGGATCGGGCGGTGCAGGTGCGGACATTCTCCGAGCGGTCGCGAATGTTGCGTAGCCAGATCGTGAACAATCCGGAATGGAACAATGATCCGCTGATCGCCGATCGGGTGACCTGGGAGGTGGCACAGTTCGCTGATCCGGACGCGATCATCGTGCATGAGGCCGGCGCGAATGTGATGCATTCGTTCGATTTCAATCCACTCGGCGGGCGTGAATTGTTCTTCTATTACGGCGGCCATTTGGGCTCGGGCGTGGGCACCGCAGCCGGGGTGAAGCTGGCACGCCCGAACCAGCAGGTGATCGCCATGGTGGGCGACGGGTCGTTCCTGTTCGGTCCGCATGCGCTGTGGAACATGGCGCGGCTGGAACTGCCGGTGATCACGGTGGTCTACAACAACCATGCCTATGCCGGCCCGCTGAGCAGGTCGATCGCCGAATTGCCGTCAGGGCGGATGGTCGAGACCGGGCAGTATGTGCATGGCTATCTGGGTAAGCCGGACATCAACATCGCCTCGATCGCCGAAGGGTTTGGCGTGCGGGCAGAGGTGGTGCGCAATCCGGGCGAGCTGAAGGCGGCACTGGTGCGGGCAAAGGCATCGTCGGTGGAGGGCAAGCCCTATCTGATCGACGTGCAGGTGGCGCGCCGTGGCGTCGCCTGGAATGGCGAGCCGTGGGTGCCGCAGATCAGCGGGGCGGCGATGCGGACGAAGAAGGTCTAGATGCGAGCACTGGTTTTGGCCGTGCTGGCGCTGCTACCGGCGGTGGCTGCGCGCGCGGCTGGGGGGGATGCGGATGCCGGGCAGTCGCTCTATGCCGAGCTGTGTCAGACCTGCCATGGGCGGGACATGGTGAAGACGGGTCTGGCGTTCGATCTGCGGACATTTCCGCATGATGATGTTGCCAGATTCCGGTCGTCCGTGCGCAACGGCAAGGGAACGGTGATGCCCTCCTGGAAGGACAAGCTGTCGCCGGAGGACATCGACGACCTCTGGGCCTATGTGCTGACCGGCGGCACTTAAACTTCCAAAAGTTTTTTGCTTCTTTTTTTTCAAAAAAGAAGCGCTTGTCTTACTCTTCCTGAAACACCGGCTCCGGCGTGAAGCCTCCCGACTGCCGCGACCACAAGGCGGCATAGGCGCCGTTCTGCGCGAGCAGATCGGTGTGTGTGCCGGCCTCGATGATGCGACCCTTTTGCAGCACCACCAGCCGGTCCATGCGGGCAATGGTGGACAGGCGATGGGCGATGGCGATCACGGTGCGGCCCTGCATCAGCTTTTCAAGTTGCGACTGGATGGCGGCCTCCACCTCCGAATCGAGGGCGGAGGTGGCTTCGTCGAGGATCAAGATGGGGGCGTTTTTCAGGATGACGCGGGCGATGGCGATGCGTTGGCGTTGGCCGCCGGAGAGTTTCACGCCGCGTTCGCCGACATGCGCATCGAGGCCGCGCCGGCCGTTGAGGTCTTCGAGGTCGGCGATGAAATCGGTGGCCTGGGCCTCGGCGGCGGCGGCGATGATGTCGGCCTCGGTGGCGTCCGGGCGGCCATAGCGGATGTTGTCGCGGATGGAACGGTGCAGCAGGGCGGTGTCCTGCGTGACCATGCCGATCTGCTGGCGCAGGCTTGCCTGGGTCATCTGGCCGATATCCTGGCCGTCGATCAGGATGCGGCCCTGTTCGGTGCGGAAGAAGCCGAGCAACAGGT
>CAIVDX010000334.1 GCA_903904805.1 uncultured Rhodospirillales bacterium | reverse complement strand
GCGCAGGCGCGGGCTAGCAGTGTGGCGCCGAGCCGGGCCGAGCGGTCGGAATGCGAGCCGCCGCCGACCTGCACGATGTCGGTATCGCCGGTCAGCAGCCGCACCTGGGTGACGGCGATCCCGAGATGCTCGGCGACGATCTGCGCGAAGACCGTCTCATGCCCCTGCCCGCTCGATTGCGTGCCGGCGGTGACGAACACGATGCCTGCAGGGTCCACACGCAGCACGACGCGCTCGCGCGGGGCGCCGACGGGGGTTTCGACATAGTTGGCGATCCCGCTGCCGCGCCAAAGTCCTTTTGCCTGGCTCGCGCGTTTGCGTGCTGCCACGCCAGCCCAATCGGCCATTGCGAGCGTCCGGTCCATGTTGCCGGTAAAGTCGCCGCAATCGTAGGTGAGGCCGCCGACGGTCCGATAGGGCAGTTGCGCACGGCTGATCAGGTTGCGCCGACGGATCGCCACACGATCGATGCCCAAGCGCGCGGCGGCGAGGTCGAGCAGGCGTTCGATCGCCAATGTCGCCTCTGGTCGCCCGGCGCCGCGATAGGGGGCGGTGGGCACGCTGTTGGTGAGCAGCCCGCGCACCTCGATGACAGCGGTGGGGATGGCGTAGACGGTGGAGACGATGCGCGAGCCATTGGCGAGCGGGGCGAAGGTGACGGGATACGCGCCGAGATTGCCGGCCAGGCGCACGCGCAGTCCGAGGATATTGCCATCGCCGTCGAGCGCGAGTTCGGCATGGGTGCGCAGATCGCGGGCCTGGTAGTCAGTGAGAAATGCCTCTGAGCGATCGCCGCTCCAGCGGACAGACCTGCCCAGGCGACGCGCGGCCCAGGTGACGAGAACCGCCTCCGGCGAAAGCGGCGTGCGCGGGCCGAAGCCGCCGCCGACATCGGGCGAGATCACCCGCACAGATGGCGGCTTGAGGCCAAGACATTCCGCCAGCGTCAGGCGTTGGCGCACAACGCCCTGGCCACCGGAGATCAATGTCGCGCGGGCGGTGTGCGGGTCCCATAGACCCAGTGCGGCGCGCGGCTCCATTTGGCAATTCACCAGGCGCTGGTTGGTGAAATCATGTTGGACAACGACAGATGCGTGGGCGAAGGCAGCATCCGTGGTGGCGAGGTCGCCAAGGATCGCTTCAAGACAGAGATTGCCGCGGACGCCCTCGCAGAGCGGCGCGCCGGTGAGCGCATCATCGATGCTGGTGATCGCCGGCAGGGATTCGTAGCTGACGTTGATCTGCTCGGCGGCGTCACGTGCGGACTCGCGTGTTTCGGCAACGACCATCGCCACTGCCTCACCGGGGAAGCGCACAATCTGGCCTGCCAGCGGCGGCTGGGGCGCCTCATGCACGAACACGCCTGGCCCGGGCACGAACCAGGGCTGCGCCGGCAGCAGGGCATCGGGCGGGTTGGAGGCATGGCGGATGGGCTGGCAGCCATCCGCCACATAATCGGCTGCCGTGAGCACGCCGAGAACGCCTGGCATCGCCGCCGCCGTTGCAATGTCCACCGCAAGAATCCGCGCATGGGCGTGCGGGGCGCGCAGGAACACCGCCCAGGCGGCTGTGGCATCATCGTGCGCGACATCGTCGGTGTAGCGGCCGCGGCCGGTGAGCAGCCGCGCATCCTCAACCCGCGGCACCGCCTGGCCCACATACTCCGCCAACCCCTGCTCCCCCCTTGCGTCGCTTTTGCCCGACACGCTACTCTTAAGAGAATAAGCAGACAATTGCCGACGGGAGGATCGCGGTGGCAAGCGCAGACGCACAAAGGCTGGCGGCCTCCGGCTCGCTTGATGAGCTCTATGCCCTGTTGAAGCCGCTGCAGGTTGGGCCGGGCTGGGCGAAGCCGACACCCTCACTTTGGCCGGCCCCCGAGGCGGGATTCCTGCCGGCGCATTGGAGCTACGAGCACGCGCATGCGGCATTGTCGGCAGCCGGACGGCTGATCAACACCGAGCTTGCGGAGCGGCGGAATCTCATCCTGGTGAATCCACTTCCGGGCAATGATTACGCGACTGCACGCACCATGGTGGCGGCCTATCAGATGATCATGCCGGGCGAGCGCGCACGCTCGCACCGCCACACCGCGAACGCGCTGCGGCTGATTGTGGAGGCCGAGCCGGGCACCAGCACGATCGTCGATGGCATCGATCTGCCGATGTCGGTGGGAGATGTGCTGCTGACGCCGAACTGGGCGTGGCATGGCCATGCGAACAATTCCGTCGCACCGGCCTATTGGATCGACTTTCTGGATGTTCCCCTGATCCATCTGCTGAATCCGATGTTTCTCGAGCATCATCCTGACACGTTCGAGGCGATCACCGAGGTGGCCGCCAGCTCACCGGCCTGGTTCCCGTGGGCAGTCACCGAGCAGCGGCTCGCCACAGCGCCGCACGATCCTACCGGTCGCTTCGGAAGGATGATCGAGCTGGGCGAACCGGCGATGAAGTCCATCGGGCTGAACATGTTGAAGTTTGCTGCGGGTGAGGTCACCGCCCCGCACAAGACGACCGCAAGCTACATCTATGCGGTGGTGTTTGGTGAGGGCAAAACCATTGTCGAGGGCGAGGCATTCCCGTGGCGGCGCGGCGATGTTGTCGTCGCTCCGGCGTGGCGTGAGCATCATCATATCGCAACCTCCGACTCAGTGTTATTACGGGTAAGTGACGAGCCGGTG
>CAIVDX010000333.1 GCA_903904805.1 uncultured Rhodospirillales bacterium | reverse complement strand
GCCCTCCTTCTACATCGAGGAGGTCGCCGCACATGCCGCCGGATGTCAGGCGCTGCTGACGAGCATGGTGATCGAGGGCGTGTTCGAGCAGTTTCCGCGATTGAAAATGGTGCTCATTGAGGGCGGCTTTGGCTGGATACCGGCGCTGGGATGGCGGCTGGATCATATGTTCGAACGCTTCCGCTCGGAGGTGCCGCATCTGAGGCGCAGGCCATCGGACTATATTCGCGAGCATGTGTGGGTGACGACGCAGCCGATGGAGGAGGCGCCGAACCAGGCCTTTGTGCTGGATGCGATGGGCTGGATCGGGTTCGAGAAAATCCTGTTCGCTTCGGACTATCCGCATTGGGACTTCGATGATCCGGCTTTGGCGCTGCCCAGTCGGCTGACGCAGGAGCAGCGCGAGATGATCTGCTTCCGCAACGCGCGCGATGTGTATCGGTTGGGCTGATGGCACGTCATGTTGCGGCCTCGGTTGCCGATCTGCCGCCGGGGTCTCGCCTATTGGTGGAGATTGCCGGCAGGCCGGTGGCGCTGTTCAATGTTGATGGTGAGATATTTGCCATTCTGAACCGTTGCCCCCATGCCGGTGGCAGCCTGGTGCATGGTTATCTGACCGGTCGGCTGACCTCGCCCTGCCCTGGCGATTATGATTATTCCGCCAGGCGCGAGTTGATCCGCTGCCCGTGGCATGCGTGGGAATTCGATCTGCGCACCGGGCAATCCTGGTGCGAGCCGGAACGGGTGAAGACGCGGCGCTATGAGGTGTCAGTCGCCGAAGCTGCTGATCTGGCCGAGGACAGACTGGTGGCGGAGACCTATCCGGTCAGCCTGGAGGGGACGTATATCGTTGTGGAGATGTGAGCCTCAATTCACCAAATGCGGCAGCCACAACGCGAGGCCGGGGAAGATGGTGAGCAGGATCAGCACGGCGAAATCGGCGAGCAGGAACGGCACGACGCCGAGATAGATACGGCGCATCGGGATGTCCGGCGCCATGCCGTGCAGAAGGAACACGATCACGCCGAAGGGCGGATGGATCAGGGCGAGCTCGGCCTGAATCACATTCATCACACCCCACCAGACCGGGTCGTAGCCGGCATGCACCACCACGGGCAGCACGAAGGGCAGCGTGATCATGATCGCCGACAATTCCTCGAACACCGTGCCGAGGATGATATAGGCGACCAGCAGCAGCGCGATCACGCCGATGGGCGGCAGGTGCAACGCGTCGATCGTGGCGAGCAACGCCTCGGGCATGTGCACAACAGTGACGAAATAGGTGAACACCGAGGCGCCGATCAGGATCATGTAGAGCATGATCGCCAGACCAGCAGTTTCAAGAAGGGCCTTCTTGAAGCTGGCCAAGGTGAGCCGTCGCCGGGCGAGGGCGAAGATCAGTGAGAGCACGACGGCGACGGCGGCGGCCTCGTCGACCGTGAAGATGCCGCTATAGAGTCCGCCGAAGATCACCAGCATCAGCACGATGGTGGGCAGTGCGACGATCAGCGCTTGGCGACGCTCGGCATTGCTGGCGCGGGGGGCTGGTGGCGCGGCGTTGGGGTTCAGGCGGGTGGTGATGTGGATGGCGAGCAAATTCAGCGCGATGGTGATCAGCGCTGGAATGGCGGCGGCGACGAACAGGTCAAAGATGAAAACCTTGGCGACGATGCAATAGAGGATCATCAACAATGAGGGTGGAATAAGCGATTTCAGCGTGCCGGCGGCGGCGATGGTGCCGGTGGCGAAGCCGGGGGCATAGCCACGCTTGAGCATCTGCGGCAAAGCCACACGGCCGAATGTCGCCGCCGTGGCGGTGGAAGAGCCGCAGACCGACCCGAAGGCGGCAGCTCCGCCGATGGTGGCATAGGCCAGCCCACCACGGCGATGGCCGAGGAAGGCGGCGGCGAGGGCGTAGATATCCTCGGAAAATCCAGCGACATTGGCGAAGGCGCCCATCAGCAGGAACATCGGCGTGGTCGCCATGTCGATGCTGGAGAACAAATGCGCCGGTTCGGTGGCGAGGAAGGTGAGCGCGGGCGTGATGCCGGCGCTGGCCGCGAAGCCAACAACGCCGACGATGATCATCGCGAAAGCCACAGGCACCGACAGCAGGATCAGCGCGAACAGCGCCAACAGCCCGATCGCGCCGAGGGCGAGCGGCGTCATGCCCCACTGATCCGTGCGATGCTCTGCCAGGCGACAAGAATCTGGGCCGCTGCGGCAAACGCGATCATCACCGCGACTGCATACCAGAAGGGTGCAGTGGCGATACCGAGCATCACTGAGCTGTCACCACCTGATGCGGTGTCGGCGGCGTAGATGAAAATTTGCCGCGCGATGGCAATCATCACGATGCTGACAAGGATCGCGGCGACAGCGTGCAGAGCGCGCGCTCCGCGCGGACCGATGGCTGCGCCGACCAGGTCGATGGTGATATTGGCCCGCTGCAATTGGGCCAGAGGCATGCAAGCGGCAATCGCGGCGGCGATGACATAGGCGCCGATGTCGCCGACAATCATGATCGGACTGGACAGCAGCGATCGCGACAGCCCATCGAGCACCGTGGCCGCCGCGAAGCCGATCAGCACCGTGAGCCCGATGATCGCCAGCGTTTCAGCCAGACGGTGGCTCAGCCGATCAAGACGGCCCGGCACGTTGAGGCTTAGCGGGCGCGCTGTTTTGCAAGGTCGTCGCGCACCGCCTGCACCAGCCTGTCATTGCCGGGGGCCTTGGCGGCGAAGGCGGCGATCACCTGGTCGAACGCCTTCTCGGCCGTGGTCTTGTCGTCAGGTGTCGGCGTGCTCAGCGTACGGTTGGGATCGGCGTTCAGCTTGGCGTAGAGGGTATCCAGATAGGCGCCGTAGCTCTCCACGAACTGGCGCGCCACCCACTCGCCGCTGAAGCGACGGATGATGTCCTGTGCGGCTTGCGGAAGGGTGTCAAATTTCGCTCGGCTCATCAGCAATGTGAGTGAGGAGACGCCGACGGGCAGGAAGTAGGATGATTTTGTCACGCGATCGATGCCAAAATCGAGCATCGGGCCGGGGAATTCGGTGGCGCCATCGATGGTGCCGCGGCCGATCGCTTCGGCCACCTGATCGACAGGCATCAGGACCGGCACCGCGCCAAGTGCCTGCAATGTGGCGCTCTGGCTGGCGTTGGTGACGCGGATCTTGCGGCCCTTCAGCGTGGCCAGGCTGGTGATGGGGACGCGGCTGTCGATCTCGAAGGGCGGCGTTCCCATCGCGCCGATCACGAAATAAGGCGCGAAACTCTTCAGTTGATTTGTCGTGGTGAGATGGGTGTAGGTTCCGGTGGCTTCGCGGGCGGTGGTGAACAGTCCTGGCAGATCCATCACCTCATTGTCGGGAAAGCGCCCGGGTGTGACTCCGGGGATGACGAAGGCGATGTCGGCCACGCCGTTGAGGACCATCTGCGCCTGTTCGGGCAGTGCGCGACCGAGCGCGCCGTTGGGATAGGGATCGATGACGATGACCCCGGCGCCGGCCTTGTTCACCTCGTCCGCCCAGGGCTTGATCACCTTCACCCAGGTCATTTCGGTGTCAGCGGAGAACATTGCGAGCTTGAGGGTGACGGGCTCGGCGAGTGCTGTTCGGGCGAGGCAACAGGCCAGGCAGATGCCCATGATGCGGTACGCAGACGAGGCCATGCTGTTTCCTCCGAAATGGGCGGTTGATCCGCTCACGCTTTTCCGAGGAAACCCTGAGAGGCTTGCGAGGCGCCTGTCAATGGGGCATCGATAACGGAAAATGCGGGAGGAGAGCATGGCCGATCCCATTTTCCGGGAGCACAGGATCCCCAGCGCGGGGGCAAAGCCCTACATCCTGGCGGAAGGGCCTGGTGGAACCGTATGGTTCTGTGAATCCGGTACAGGCAAGATTGGCTGCCTCCGTCTCGCGAGCGCCGATGTCGTTGAATTTGCTTTGCCCGACCTGGCCTGTGCGCCGATTGGGATTGTGCAGGGGGCGGATGGCGCGATGTGGTTCACGCAGTCGGCGGCTGGGCGCATCGGGCGGATCACCGTGGATGGCGCACTGAGCGAGTTTGATTTGCCGACACCACGCTCGGGGCCAAATGGGATCACCCTTGGGCCGGATGGCAATGTGTGGTTCGCGCAGCACAGCGTTGGCCAGGTGGCGCGGATCAGCCCTGATGGCGCGGTGCGGGAGTTCGGTGGCTTCGCCGCCGGAGGCCGCCCGCTGGCACCGGTTGCGACGGAAGATGCCGTGTGGTTCAGCGATTCCGTGGCCAGTCGCATCGCGCGGGTGGATATGCAGGGCAATGTGACCGAGCACGCCTTGCCCGCGGGTGTGGGACCGCGCGCCATTGTTCCGGCACCGGATGGTGCGCTATGGTTCGTGCTGGCCGAGGGCAACGCCATCGGACGGATGACACGCGATGGCCGTGCCAGCATTCATCCCCTTCCCCGCCCCAACTCCAGCCCGCGCGGCATCGTGGTGGCGGGCGATGATGAGATCTGGTTCACCGAGAATCTGACCAATCTGATCGGGCGCATGAATTTGAAGGGCGAGATGCTCGCCGAATATGCAATTCCGACACCATCGAGCGGTCCGCGGGCGATGCTGGCACTCACGCCACGGCATCTGTTCTTTGGCCAGCACGATGTCGGACAGATCTGTGAGATGCACATCTGAACGGAGGCGGCATCCGATCGGCACGTCGGGCGGCTGGATCGCCGGATGCAGCAACCTCCGGTTTGATTGAAAAAGTTCTTTGTTTCTTTTTCCAAAACGAAGAACTTTTACTTGCTGTCGATCGGCGCTCCACCGGGCTGGGAAAGTGCTGTGAATGTCTGCGCCTTCGTATCCCATCCCGTGATCACCGCATTTCTGGCGTCAAGCCCGCGCTGCGGCACGCGGGTAAAGTCGTAAAGGCCGTAGACGCCAGGCCAGTCCTTCAGGCCCATGATGTGGTCGCGGATCTGTTTGGCGGTGGCGTTCGGACCGTAGAGACGCAGCGCCTCAACCGCCATCATCACAGGGTCCCAAATGGTTTCAGCGGCGTCGTCGAGCGGAACGCCGGCGGCTTTGAAAAGCTCAAGTCGCTGCTTGATTTTTGCGGCGACGCGCGGATCCACCTTAAGGCGGGGGTCAACCAGCATGCCGGGACCGCCGGCGAAGATGATGTCGCTCGGCAGCTGGTCGGCGAAACGGTGCATGAAGGAGAACAGCAGATTGCCCGTGCTGGTGGCGAGCGGCAGGTCGATGTTGCTTTGCCGAAGCCCACGCAGAACGGTGCCCATCGCGGTGCCGGTGGTCCAGGCGATGATGGCCTGCGGCTTGGCGGCAGCGACACGTTCGACCTGGGCTGTGATGCTCACATCGGTGGGATTGAAATGCACGCGCTCGACCACCTGCATGGCTTCCATGCCAGGGAGCTTGATGGCTCGGTCGGCCGCCTTCTCGCCGTCCTGGCCGGTGGAATCGGTGCCCATGATCAGCGCAATGCGAGTGAGGCCGCGATCATGGAAATAGCGCACCACGGCTTCAAGAAACCCATCATGTGGGATCGTCGCGGAGAAGGCGTAGGCGCCGGGTTCAGGGCGGATGCCTGGTGAGAGGCAATACATCACCGGGCCGTTTTTCATCAGCGGTGCCATGGCACCGCAGGTGGCTGTCATCGTGGCGCCAAGGATGAAGGCGGGGCGCGTGCCAAGGATTTCGGTGCTGGCCTGAACCGAGAGCTGGGGTGAGGATTGGTCATCATGCAGAATGAAATGCAGCGGGCGGCCGGCGACGCCGCCTTCGTCATTGACCAGTTTTTCCATGATCTTCAAGGCCGCAACCTGACCTTCGCCAAGCAGTGCGCCGCCGCCGGTTTGGGCGAGCACGACATGCATGTCATAGGGCTCCGCGGCCCTGGTGGGCGCGATGTGGAGCAGCGTGGCGGCAAGCAGGCCGAGCAGTGACTGTCTGAGGATCATGAGTGCATCCCTGAGGTTTGAATGAGGCGCCAGATTTTTTCGGATGTCGCTGGCATCTCGACATCGGTGATGCCTGCGGGGGACAGCGCGTCGACGATGGCGTAGATGATGACCGCGATCGCCGGCGTGATGCCGCCCTCGCCGCCACCCTTGATGCGCAGCGGATTGGAACTGGTGGGGTCTTCGGTGAGGCCGAGGCGGAAGGAGGGCACGTTGTCGGCCCGCGGCAGGGCGTAGTCCATCAGTGAGCCGGTGAGAATCTGGCCCGTCCTGTCCTGGATCATTGTCTCGAGAAGTGCCTGGCCAACGCCCTGAACGATGCCGCCATGGACCTGGCCGTGCACGATCATTGGGTTGATGGGTTGGCCGACATCGTCGATGGAGCTGTAGCGGTCGATGCGGGTTTCACCCGTTGCCGGATCGATCTCGACCTCGCAGATGGCGCAGCCGGTG
>CAIVDX010000332.1 GCA_903904805.1 uncultured Rhodospirillales bacterium | reverse complement strand
GCCTATACGAACTCCTGGCATTCGACCGACCAGATCCCGGCCCGCGCCGTGGCCGAAGGCCTCATCGACCGCTTCGGCACCATCGATCCGACCGATGGCGGCGACACCCAGCGCTATTCGCTGTCGGCGCGCTGGAGCCGCAGCGGCGACAAGAGCGCGCAGCGCGTCGAGGCCTATGCCATCTACAGCACGCTCAACCTCTACAATAATTTCACTTACTTCCTCGACAATCCCGTGCAGGGCGATCAGTTCCAGCAGAGCGACAAGCGCTTCATCCTCGGGCTGAAGGCGAGCGACACCTTCAATCACATGTTCGCCGGCTTCGCTGCCGAAACCCAGATCGGGCTGCAGGTCCGTTACGACAATATCCAGCTCGGCCTGTTCAACACCTATCTTCGCACGCCGCTGTCGACGGTGCTGCAGGACCATGTGAACGAGACCAGCATCGGCCTCTACGGCCAGACGGGCGTCACCTGGAACGACTGGTTCCGCAGCACGCTCGGCCTGCGCGGCGACTTGTTCCTGGCCTCGGTCGACAGCAACACGCCGTCCAATTCGGGGGACGTTACGGCCTTCCTGCCCAGCCCCAAGCTCGGACTGGTGTTCGGCCCCTTCGCCGCCACCGAATTCTTCGTCAATGCCGGCCTCGGCTATCACAGCAACGATGCGCGCGGCGCCACCATCACCGTCGATCCGGTGACCGGCACCCCGCAGCAGGCGGTGCCGCTGCTCGTGCGCTCCAAGGGGGCGGAGATCGGCGCGAAGACCCTGGCGATCAGGGGGCTGGAATCGTCGGTCG
The DNA here is from genome assembly GCA_903904805.1 of uncultured Rhodospirillales bacterium. Lineage (GTDB taxonomy): Bacteria > Pseudomonadota > Alphaproteobacteria > Acetobacterales > Acetobacteraceae > CAIVDX01. The sequence continues at coordinate 798 of CAIVDX010000332.1, read as the reverse complement.
CCTTTTTCATCCTCGATTTCGATTCGGAGATCGTCTTCGCTGGCGATTCCGGCACCACCGAGCCCAGCCGGCCCAGCCAGCGCATCGGCGTCGAATGGAGCAACCATTACCAGCCGGTGCCCTGGCTGCTGTTCGACGCCGATCTTGCCTGGACGCAGGCCCGTTTTACCAATGACGGCCCGGTCGGCAGCTTCATTCCCGGCGCGCCGGCCCTCATCGCCAGCGCCGGGCTGGCGCTCGGCGACGCGACGGGATGGTATGGCGGCCTGCGGCTGCGCTTTTTCGGGCCGCGGCCGCTGATCGAGGATGGCAGCGTCTACAGCAATGCCACGGCGCTTCTCAGCGGCCGGCTGGGCTATCTGTTCGACAACGGCGTCCGCCTGCAGCTCGATGCCTTCAACCTGCTGAACACGCAGGCGAGCCAGATCGATTATTATTACGCCTCGCAACTGCGCAACGAGAGCGCGCCGGTCAACGACATCCACTTCCACCCGGTCGAACCGCTCGCCTTCCGGGTGACGATGATGAAGTATTTCTGACGGGCATTCGCATCCGCCGTCCGCCCTCCCGTCGCGACATTCTGTTTCACTATTTACGTGCCCACGACTGCAACAAACCGTCAGGTACGCCATAGGGGCTGTCGTGTTCCATACATCGCGCTGCGCCACAACCATTCCACGGGGCCATAGAGAAAACGCCGCAACCAGTAAGTGCTGAAGACGATCTGCAGGATGTAAACGCCGATGCCGATGGCAAGAGCGACAGCCACACCAAGCTTGCCAAACAGGCCGAGCCCAT
>CAIVDX010000331.1 GCA_903904805.1 uncultured Rhodospirillales bacterium | reverse complement strand
GTAGCCCATGATGGATTTGCGATAGGTCCCCATCAGCGCATGCACCGGCAGCCCGGCGATCTTGCCGGCGAGGTCCCACAGCGCCACGTCCATCGCGCCGATCGTGCGATAGGATATCGCTCGGCTGAACAGCCGCGTGCTCGCATGGATGCGCTCCCGCTCCAGCGGGTCCTGTCCCATCAGCAACGGTTTCAGCGAGCGGATCAACTGCGGCCCGTCCATCGATGCGGGATTGGTGGCCGCGCCGAGAAAGGCATGGCCCTCCAAACCCTCATCGGTATGGATACGCAACAGGCCGAGGTTGGCGGTGGTCTCCGCCACGGTGGCGGAGTGGTACCGCGTCGCGGGGATGCCATCCCAGGTGAAGATGGTCAGCGAGACATTGTCGATCTTCATTGTTCCGTTTCCTTTTTTAGTGCGTTCGCGAGGCGAGGGCACGGCGCAGCGCGGCAACCCATTCGCGGGCACTGATACCCTCGTGCAGGCCGAGCGCCGCCGCGCTTGCGTTGACCCGGCTGATGATGCCGTCTTCGTAGGTCGAGCGCGCATCGCCGATACGGGCGCTGGCCGCCGAGACAGTCGCGGCGGCGATGCCGCGTGCGTCGAGCGCCGGCAGACGCGAGATACCGGCTTCATCCTTGCCGATTCCCGCGTCGTTATAGAGGGCGCCGAGCACATCGTATTTTAGCGCGGTCTCCGGCTTGCCGCCGAGCAGCCCGCCATGCGAGCCGGTGATGACGATGGCCTTCTTGTGCTCGGGCAGAACGAGGGAGGCGGAGTCGAGTGCCCAGACCTGGGGCGGTTCGGGGATCAACAGGAACGCCGCCTCCAGCGCTTCCGGTGGGGCGCGATGCGCCGGCCGTGCCTGTTGCAATGCGGCGGCGGCGTCGCGGCACGATTGGCCGGGGTGGCAGCCGAGCGATGCGGCCGGTGCGTTCGCATGGGTGATGACGCCGGATGCCATCATGTCGGTGCCGTCGCCGATCCGCGCCGTGTCGTGGCCGACGGTGGCGGCGGCGATGCCGAAGTCTGCCAGGTAATCGAGGCCGCCGATCCCGGCGCGGTCGCGGCCGACGCTGGCATCGTTGAAAATCGCCGCCGCGGCATGGAGCTTCGCCGCGAGATAGGCGGCATAGACACCGCCATGCGAGGCGTTGACGACGACCGCCCCGGCGGCCTCAGGCCCGACCCGGGTGATGCTGTCGGCGATGACGATCGGAGCGGACATCGATGCGGTCTCCCGCGTGGTGATGGTGCGGGGGCATCATGCAGCCATGTGTGGGGGGTAGCAATGCAGGATGGCTTGGGGGTCGCCGTCGGACCCAGAGCGGACGTTTGCCGTTGCCGGGCGGAGGTCCGGTTTCCGGAGTGCCATGTGGGAAAGCGAACAGTGGCGCTGGCAGGTCGTCTCCGGCAAAGGCAGTCGCTGGTCACATCGTAGCGGCTTGCATCCAGGCGAATCGGGTGAAAAAATCATGCCGTGACGAGGCTCGCGAGGAACGCATCGTCCCATCCGGCGGTCTTGCGGCGTAGCCGGAATGAATCCTTGCCGGCCGGCCTTCGAAGCAGGTTGTGC
>CAIVDX010000330.1 GCA_903904805.1 uncultured Rhodospirillales bacterium | reverse complement strand
CGAGGGGCTTGAGCTGCTCGACAAGATCATCGACATTGATCAGTCGCCGATCGGCCGCACGCCGCGCTCGAACCCGGCAACCTACACCGATCTGTTCGCACCGATCCGTGACTGGTTCTCCGAACTTCCGGAGTCACGGGCGCGTGGCTACAAGCCCGGCCGCTTCAGCTTCAACGTGAAGGGCGGACGCTGCGAGGCCTGCCAGGGCGATGGTGTCATCAAAATCGAGATGCACTTCCTGCCGGACATGTTCGTGACCTGCGACACCTGCAAGGGCGCACGCTACAACCGCGAGACTTTGGAAGTGAAGTTCCGCGGGAAATCCATCGCCGACATTCTGGCAATGACGGTGGATGAGGCCCTGCCCTTCTTCGCCGCGGTGGCGAAAATTCATGACCGGCTCTCGATCCTCAGCCGCGTGGGGCTCGGCTATGTCGCGCTCGGCCAACAGGCCACCACGCTCTCCGGCGGCGAGGCGCAGCGCATAAAACTGGCGAAGGAACTGGCCAAGCGTGCGACCGGTCGTACGCTGTATATTCTCGACGAGCCCACCACGGGGCTGCATTTCGAGGATGTGCGCAAGCTGCTGGAGGTGCTGCACGCGCTGGTGGATGCCGGCAACACCATTGTGGTGATCGAGCATAATCTCGAAGTGCTGAAAACGGCGGACTGGCTGCTGGATCTCGGGCCGGAAGGTGGCGAGGGCGGCGGGCGCATCGTGGCCTCCGGCACGCCGGAGGATGTGGCGGCCAATCCGGCGAGCCATACCGGCAGGTTCCTGGCGCCCTTGCTGGCGAAGTCGGCGGTGCCGGCGAAAAAGAGGAAGCGAGCGTAGGGATGAATGTTCTTTTTTGACAAAAAAGCCAAAAAATTTCTGTGATTTTGGTCGAGAGATACGGAGCGTGGGATAGCATTGGTCTTCCACCGGCAGCGATGGAGCACCAAAAACAGTAAGATTTGTGCTTCTTTTTCAAAAAGGGAGCGCTTGCCTCCTAGCCGGGCAGATCCTTCGAGATCGCCTGCGACAGGGCCATCACCGCCCCCAGGCTCGCCGCCATGTCCGTCGGGATGAGCACGGTGGTGCCGCGTTCCTTGTTCATCTCGTAAAGCAGGTTCATCTGCCGCAGCTGCAGCGCGACCGGATTGGAGGCGTAGATTTTCGCCGCCTGCACCACCTGTTCGGCGACGGCGGATTCCACCGACGCGAGCGTGATGCGCGCCTGGCGTTCGCGTTCAGCCTGCGCCTGGCGACTCATGGCGTCCTGCAGCGGCGCGGGAATCGACACGTCGCGGATTTCCACTGAGCGCACCGCCACGCCCCAGTCGGTGGTCTTTTTGCTGATCAGGGTCTGCAGCGCGTCGTCCACGCTTTGGCGGTCTGAGAGCAATTTCGCCAATTCGGTGGCGCCGATCATCTCGCGCAGGGTGGTCTGGGCCACGCGGTCGATGGCCTCGGCGTAGTTGGCGATCTTCACCGCCGCGGCCTGGGCATCGACCACCTGCCAGAAGACGATGGCGTCGACGCCGACCGAGACGGTGTCGCGCGTGACCGCCTGTTCGGCGCTGATCGAGCTGGTCTGGATGCGCATGTCGATCACCGCGGCGACCTGGTCGAGGATCGGCAGCACCAGATACAGGCCGGGACCAGCCACAGAGCTGAACCGGCCGAGGCGGAGGATCACTGCGCGGTTCCATTCCTTGGCGACCTGGATGGAGCTGAGCAGCACGATCAGCAGGATAACCAGGGCGACTG
>CAIVDX010000329.1 GCA_903904805.1 uncultured Rhodospirillales bacterium | reverse complement strand
GTCGGTGCCGCCGCCCAGGGCGATGTCGTCCACACCGGCCACCATCGCCTGGTGTAGCTTGGCGGCGCCGGAGAACTCGGTGGGCTGAATGTCCAGCCCGGCACGGGCGAAGATGCCCTGGCTCTGGCCAACATAGAACGGCCCGAAGATGAAGCTCGGGGAGGCGAGGCCGACGCGCACGCTGTCGGCGGCATGAGCCGGGGCGAGCCAGAAGGCGGCCAGCAGCAGGGCGAGGGCGCGGTGCCTGAGCGGCCCGTCATTCTTGCTCTTTGTCATACCGGCATGTTGCCACCGAACGGCGCCGGTGTCGCCTGCTCTTGCGCTAATGAGGAAGGAAACCCGCCGTCGGATAGCGGCTGAGATCGACGCGCTGGTCGAGCAGGCCGGCCTCGACCAGGGCCTGCGACATGCGGGTGAGCAGCTCCGGCCGGATATGGCCGTCGCGCGACCACATCGGCAGCCACAGATCATATTCGCGCGACAGCACCACCGGGGCGAGGCCGGTCTGGCGCGCGGCGATCGAGATCGTCTCGCCCTTGTGATCCAGCAGCCAGGCCACCGCGTTGAAATAGGCGGCGAGGAAGCGGCGCAGACTGTCGGGGTGTTCGCGGGAGAGCGCGGTGGCGGCGAACATCGTGTTGGTCATGAAGTCCGGCACGAACTCGGTCGCGTTCGCCAGCACGTGGCCGCGATGTTCGATCTCCAGCTGATAGCCCAGCGCCGGCTCGGAGATCACGGCGGCGACCTCGCCGGTCTGCAGTGAGGCGGCGAGCACGCTGCGCGCGGCGCCGATTGCCACCGGCTGCACGCCTTTCAGCCCCCAGCCGTTGGCGGTGGCGAGCTGTTCGGCTAGCCAATAGGTGACGGTGCCGGTGGCGGAGACGCCGATGCGGGCGCCATGCAGCGACGCGAGGCTGGTGTATTCCGGATTATTGCCGACGATCACCGCGAAGTTCAGCGGCTTGTCGGTCAACGCGGCGACCGCCAGCTCCGGGGCGCCCTTGACCAGGAACGCATAGTCGGTGCCGCCGCCAAGCGCGATATCGGCGCTGCCCGACACCACCGCCTGGTGCAGCTTGGCCGCACCGGAGAACTCGATCGGGCTGACCTCAAGCCCGGCGCGCGCGAAGGTGCCGGTGTCGCGGCCGATATAGACGGGCACGAATGTCATGCTGGCAGATGCCAGACCGACCCGCAGAGTCTCCTCCGCCTGGGCGGAGGGCGCGGCCATAAGGCTCAGCCCGAGCAGGGAGGCGAATATGCGCGTATTCATCAAAATTTGGCCCGTCGATTCATTCGTTTATGTGTAATACCGCCTCGCCGGGCAGTCTAGATGATCCGCGGGCAGAATATTGTCGGGTTTCGTCATCACCAGGTGCTGCCGCTGTTTGTGCTGATGCCAGCGGCCTGCTTCGCGGGACAGGCGCCGTTGTTAGTCGATATCGATCCATGACAAATGACCGCCCTTTCCCGCACCGGTGTCAACGAAGATGGCCTGCCCGCCCTGACGCCCGGTCATGGTCAGCGGTCGGCCATCGGTGCTGCGCGGGTCGTGGCCGCAATAGAGGGTGAAGCCGGCGGGGATGCGGTCGATCCAATCGAGGCTGCGCTCGGGGTAGCCGTCGGTCTGGGTGCGGCCGGTGGGCTGGCCGTAGAGCGCGCGCGAGACCGCGCCATCCACGCTCTGCACCGGGCTGGGCGGGGCGTGCTCGAGCATGGCGG
>CAIVDX010000328.1 GCA_903904805.1 uncultured Rhodospirillales bacterium | reverse complement strand
CCAGCACCGCATGGAAATCGAGCGCCGACAGGATCTCCGGAAACGCCGCCGACACATCCTCCGCCTTGCGCGAAAACACCCGCGCCCCACCCGGCCCGGCCACCAGCTGCACCCGAATGCCATCCCATTTCCACTCGGCCCGATAAGCCGAGATATCGATCGAGGCCAAATCCGCCGGCTCCAACGGATGCGCCAGCATCGGCGGCCGAAACGCCGGCGCGTCAGCGGGATCCGGCCGCTCCCCCCGCCCCTCCAGCCAGGCGAACAGGCCGGCATAAGGCGGCCGCAGCGCATGCCACACCTCCTCGATATCATCCGCCGACACACGCCCGTCCGACAATTCCGCCAGCGCCAGCTTGGCCAGCCGCGCGGACACGCCGATCCGCAACCCTCCGGTGATCAGCTTCAACAATGCCAACCGCGTGGACCCATCCGCCGCGTCCAGCCACCCCGCCACCACGGCAGGCAGCTCCTCCTTCGGCGTCTCCGCCAGAGCCTCGATCACTTCCGACAATGTCGGCGACTCCCGATTGGTCGGCAGCGCCGGCCAGATCAGTGCGGCCGTCTCGGCGAGATCGCCGACATAATCATAGCTCCAGCCAAACAGAACCGGATCGACCCGCGCCTCCACCAGCCCGCGGATCAGCCCCGCCTTCGCCGCCTTGAACGCCAGCTCGCCCGAGATCGCCGCCAGCCCCCAGCCGCGATCCGGATCGGGCACGGTGCGGAAATAGCTGGCCAGGAAAGCAACCTTAGCGTTGCGCCCCGGCGTGAACACCAGCCGCTCCAGCAGATCGGCGAACGCCTTCACGCGGCAACGTCCTCATCGTCGCCATACCCCAACAGCCGCAGCGCCCGCGCGCGCACCCCGCGCTGGCCGAGCGCATGGATCAGCGCATCCTCGCTGCCATGCGTCACCCACACCTCCGGCGCCCGCGTGTCCGCCACCGTCCGCAGCAGCTCGTCCCAATCGGCATGGTCGGAGATCACCAACGGCAACTCCACCCCGCGCGCCTTCGCCCGCTGCCGCGTGCGCATCCAGCCCGAGGCCAACGCCACCACCGGATCGGCCAGCCGCCGCGACCAGCGATCGGCGATCGCCGAGGGTGGTGCGAGCACGATCGCCCCCACCAGCTCCGCCTTCGCCGCCACCGAAGCCGGCCGCAGCTCGCCCAGCTCCACGCCCAACACGCGATAGATCTCGCACAGCGCCATCAGCGCGCCATGCAGATAGATCGGCCGATCCCAGCCGCCCGCGCGCAGCAGCGCGATCAGCCGCTGGCACTTCCCCAGCGCGTAACACCCCACCACATGCGTCCGCTGCGGAAACAGCGCCACGCTGCCGAGCAATTTCGCAATCTCCACCGCCGGATCAGGATGCCGAAAGATCGGCAGCCCGAACGTCGCCTCGGTGACGAACACGTCGCATGCCACCGGCTCGAACGGCACACAGGTCGGATCGGGCGCGCGCTTGTAGTCGCCGCTGATCACGATGCGCCCGCCCTGATGCTCGAGCGCTACCTGCGCGCTGCCCAGCACATGCCCCGCCGGATGCAGGCTGAGCCGCACGCCCTCCAGCTCAACCGCCGCGCCATACGCCAGCGCCCGCGCATCCGCCCAGGCCCCCGCGCCCATGCGATGCGCCGCGATCGCGATGGTCGGCGCGGTGGCCCACACCACCGCATGCCCAGGCCGCGCATGATCCGAATGGGCATGGCTCACCACCGCGCGGCCCACCGGCCGCACGGGATCGATGAACAGATCCGCCGGCACGCAATACAGCCCCTCCGGCCGCACCTGCATCCACTGGCTCGGATGGCTCACGATATCATGTGCCTTGGCACCCTCCTTCCCTCACACCGCACCTGTGTTAAACCCCGTCCGATGGTGAGAACAATACCAGAACCTTTCCGCGCCTGGTTCGCCGCCCGCGGCTGGACGCCCCGCCCCCACCAGATCGCCGTCTGGCACGCCGCCGCCACATCCTCGGTCCTGCTGATCGCCCCCACCGGCGGCGGCAAGACCCTCGCCGGCTTCCTCCCCAGCCTCATCGACCTCACCATCCACCCCACCACCGGTCTCCACACCCTCTACATCAGCCCGCTGAAGGCACTCGCCACCGACATCGCCCGCAATCTTGAAGCCCCCATCGCCGAGATGGCCCTGCCCATCACCGTGGGAATCCGCACCGGCGACACCCCGGAGAACCGCCGCAAACGCCAGCGCGACTCCCCGCCCCACCTCCTGCTCACCACCCCCGAAAGCCTCGCCTTGATGCTCTCCTGGCCGGAGGCGGCCAGCATGTTCGCCTCCCTCAAGCGCGTGGTGATCGACGAGATCCACGCCCTCGCCGGCACCAAGCGGGGCGATCAGCTTTCCCTCTGCCTTACCCGTTTGGCCGCCATCGCACCCGCCGCCACCCGCATCGGCCTGTCCGCCACCATCGCCCACCGCGCCCAGGTGCTCGACTTCGTCGCCGCCGGCGGCCAGGTGGAGCTGATCGAGGTGGCCGACGGCGCGCCGCCCGAGCTGTCCATCATGCTGCCCGAGGCCCGCCTGCCCTGGTCCGGCCGCATGGGCCTGGCCACCTCCGCCGAAATCCTCGCCCGCATCACCAGCGCGGGGATGACCATCGTCTTCGTCAACACCCGCGCCCAGGCCGAGCTGATCTTCGCCGAGCTCTGGCGCCTGAACGACGCCACCCTGCCCATCGCGCTCCACCATGGCAGCCTCGACATCACCCAGCGCCGCCGCGTCGAGGCCGCGATGGCCGCCGGCAAGCTCCGCGCCGTCGTCGCCACCGCCTCGCTCGACCTCGGCATCGACTGGGGCGGCGTGGACCAGGTGATCCAGGTCGGCGCCCCCAAAGGGGCCGCCCGCCTCCTCCAGCGGGTCGGACGCGCCAACCACCGCATGGACGAAGCCTCGCGCGCCATCCTGGTGCCGGCCAACCGCTTCGAGGTGCTGGAATGCATCGCCGCCATCGACGCCGTCGCCGCCGGCGAACTCGATGGCGACGCCCCCCGCCCAGGCGGCCTCGACGTGCTCGCCCAGCACATCCTGCTCACCGCCGCCGCCGGCCCCTTCCACCCTGATGCCCTCTATGCCGAGGTCTCCGCCGCCGCCCCCTACCGCGGCCTCACCCGCGCCGACTTCGACGATGTGCTGGAATTCGCCGAAACCGGCGGCTACGCGCTGTCCGGCTACGAACGCTACCGCAAACTCTTCCGCGACTCAGAAGGCCGCATCCACATCATCGGCCCTGCCATCGCGCGGCTCACCCGCATGAATGTCGGCACCATCGTCGAACTGCCCATGCTCAAGGTCCGGCTGATGGGCGCCCGCGGTGCCGCACTGGGAGAGGTGGAGGAACTCTTCGCCAATGGCCTGCGCCCCGGCGACGCCTTCATCTTCGCCGGCCGCAAACTCAAATTCGTCCGCGTGCGCGAAATCTGGCTCGAATGCGTCGAAGCCACCGGCGGCGACCCCCAGGTCCCCGCCTATGCCGGCACCCGCCTGCCACTCACCACCCACCTCGCCGCCCGCGTCCGTGCGATGCTCAACACCCCCGCAAGCTGGCCATCCTTCCCCGACCCGGTGCGCGAATGGCTCGACCTGCAGGCCGCCCACTCCGTCCTGCCAGGCCGCGACAACCTGCTCGTCGAAATCTTCCCGCGCGAGGACCGCTGGTACCTCGTCGCCTACACATTCGAAGGCCGCAACGCCCACCAGACGCTGGGCATGCTGCTCACCAAACGCCTCGAACGCGCCGGCGCCCAACCGCTCGGCTTCGTCGCCACCGACTACGTCATCGCCGCCTGGTGCGCCCGCGAACCCACCGACATCGCCGACCTGTTCAGCCAGGACATGCTCGGCGACGACCTCGACGCCTGGATGGACGACAGCTCGATGCTCCGCCGCACCTTCCGCAACGTGGCGATCATCGCCGGCCTGATCGACCGCAACCAACCCGGCGCCCAACGCAGCAAACGACAGGTCTCGGTGAACTCCGACCTCATCTACAACGCCCTGCGCCGCCACCAACCCGACCACATCCTGCTGCGCGCCACCCGTGCGGACGCCGCCGGCGGCATGACCGACCTCGCCCGCCTCGCCACCTTCCTTGAGCGCATCAAAGGCCGCATCACCACCATGCGCCTGAACCGCGTCTCACCCCTCGCGGTGCCGGTGCTGCTCGATATAGGAAGAGAAAGCGTGCGCTCGGAAATGAGCGAGGAAGCACTCCTCGCCGAGGCCGAGGAACTCCTGAAGGAAGCTAGAAGTGACAAGTAACATTTGTTCTTTTTTGAAAAAAAGAACCAAAAAACTTCTGGAAATACGGGTGCAAACGCCGCCCAACCACCGTGGCCCTGGCAGGCGGGTATGAGCGCGGCGACCATTCATCTGATGGGGGAGCTGCTGCAGCTTGATCCGGATGGCACGCTCTATTGGCCCGCACACCGCCTGCTGGCGGTGGCCGACCTGCACATGGAAAAGGCCTCGCATTTCGCCAACAAGGGCCAACTGCTGCCACCCTGGGACAGCGCGATGACACTCGACCGCCTCGCCCGCGTCGTCCGCCGCCACGGCGCGCAGACCATCCTGTTTCTGGGCGACAGCTTCCACGACCAGTCCGGCCCCACCCGTCTGTCCGCCGCCGACGCCATCCGCATCGCCACCCTCGCCAAAACCTCGAAACTCATTTGGCTCACCGGCAACCACGACCCGGCCGCGCCCACCAACCTGCCCGGCGAGAGCATGGCCAGCCTCACCCTCGGCCCCCTGACGTTCCGCCACGAGCCCACCCAAGGCGCGAAGGGCGAGGTCTGCGGCCATCTCCACCCGAAAGCCACGGTCGCGGTGCGCGGCACCAGCCTCACCCGCGCCTGCTTCGTCACCAACGCCGACCGCATCCTGCTGCCCGCCTTCGGCGCCTTCACCGGCGGCCTCGACATTCGCCACCGAGAGATCGCCGCCCTGTTCCCCCGCCACGCCCGCGCCTTCCTGCTGGGAAAGGAACGGCTCTACAGCTTCGTGGTCGACCGCCGCCCCCCAGCCACCGAAGGCCCTGCATTGGCGGTCTAAAAGTCCAAAAGGTCTTTGGTTCTTTCTTTCAAGAAAGAACACCTTACTTGCTTGCCTTTGGGAGCCCGACATGAGCAGTGCGATCTGGTGGGTGCGGCAAGACCTCCGACTGGCCGACAACCCCGCCCTCTCGGCCGCAGCGCGCGGTGGCCGGCCGATCGCAGCGGTGTATGTGCTCGACGAGGCAGCCGCCGGCGCCTGGGCCTGGGGAGGCGCGCAGCGTTGGTGGCTGCACCATGCGCTGGCCTCCCTCGCGACCGACCTTGGCCGGCTTGGCGTGCCCTTGGTGCTGCGGCGCGGCTCTGCCGCGGCGCATCTGGCCGAGATTTCCGCCGCGCTCGGCGGCGCGGAAATCCACGCCGCGGCCGCCTACGAGCCCTGGGCGCGGATGCAGGAGCAGGCGGTCGGCGCCATCCTGCATCGCAGTCGCACGCTGACCGATCCCGAGGCGGTGCGCACCGGAACCGGCGGCCCGTACGGTGTCTATTCCCCCTTCATGCGTGCCGTCCGAGCTGCCGGCATCACCGCGCGGCCCCTGCCCGCCCCCTCGCGCCTGGTCGCCGCCCCCGCGCCGGCCTCGGACCGGCTGGAGGACTGGCTCCTCCTGCCGACCAAACCCGATTGGGCCGGTGGCCTGCGCGCCGCCTTCGCCCCCGGCGAGGCCAACGCGGCCGCTGCGCTCGCCGACTTCCTTGATGGCCCCGCCGCCGGCTACGCCGAGGGCCGCGACATCCCCGGCCGCGTCACCACCTCCCGCCTCTCCCCGTATCTGCACTGGGGCGAGATCTCGCCGCTGCAGGTCTGGCACGCCGCCGAGGCCGCCACGCTGCCCGCCAATGCCCGCGACAAAGTCCTCAACGAAGTGCTCTGGCGCGAGTTCGCCGTCCATCTGCTCTGGCACCACCAGGCCCTGCCGGAGACGCCCCTGCGCGCCCAGTTCGCCAACATGCCCTGGCGCACCGATGCCGCCGCGTTGCGCGCCTGGCAACGCGGTGAAACCGGCATCCCGATGGTGGATGCGGGCATGCGCGAGCTGTGGCAAACCGGCTGGATGCACAACCGTGTCCGCATGATCGTCGCCTCGTTTCTGGTGAAGCACCTGCTGCTGCCCTGGCAGCTCGGCGAGGCCTGGTTCTGGGACACGCTGGTCGATGGCGACCTGGCGGCGAACGCCGCCAGCTGGCAGTGGGTCGCCGGCTGCGGCGCCGATGCCGCGCCCTATTTCCGCGTGTTCAATCCGGTGCTGCAGGGCGAGAAATTCGACCCTGACGGCGCCTATGTCCGCCGCTTCGTCCCCGAACTCGCAGCCCTGCCCGACCGCTGCATCCACCAGCCCTGGACCGCCCCGGCCCTGGTGCTGGAGGCCGCCGGCGTGCGGCTGGGCAAAACCTACCCGCACCCGATCATCGGCCTGGATGAGGGCCGCACCCGCGCGCTCGCCGCCTACAAGACCATCACCGCCAATGCCGCTTGAGCCGCCGTCCTTTTTCGGTCCGCTCCGCATCGTCGGCGACGTGCATGGCGACAGCCGCGCCTTCGCCGCCGCACTTGCCACCGACCGCTACGTCATCCAACTCGGCGACCTGGTGGATAACGGGCCTGACAGCGCCGGAGCGCTGACCATGGCGCTCGACATGGTGGACCAGCGCCGGGGCCTCTTCCTGCTCGGCAATCACGATTGGAAGCTCGCCCAGGCGCTGGCCGGGCGCGCCGAGCATATCGGGCGGAAGCTGCGCCATACCATGAGCCAGCTCAGCCCCGAGTTGGCGGCCCGTGCGCTCGCCGCGATCCCGCTCGCCCCGGCCTGGGCGCGGCGCGGCAAGCTGATCTTCGTGCCTGGCGGCTTTCACCCCGCCAT
>CAIVDX010000327.1 GCA_903904805.1 uncultured Rhodospirillales bacterium | reverse complement strand
TCGCCTCGATCAGCGCGAGACCGTGATCGCCGATCGCGCGGTTCTGCGCCGCGTCCTCGTCGGCAATCGCTGCGGCCTCGGCGAAGGCCGCAGCGACGCGCTGGTGCGACGGCAACGGACGCAACACATCAAGCATGCGGGTGATCGCCCAAAGCAGATTGATCGCGGTGGGGCGCGTGGCGGCGAGCATCGCGCAGTCGCGCTCCATCGCCTCGGACGACGCATCCGCGCGCACCGCGAGGGCAACGCCATAGGCGGCGACGGCGCCGATCAACGGTGCGCCGCGCACCTGCATCGAGGTGATCGCGTGCGCGACGGACGCGGCGTCCGACAATGTCAGAATATCCACCGACCATGGCAGACGCGTCTGGTCGATGATGCACACACTGGCGGTGCTGCTGTCGAGCCAGACCCCACGATAGGAAATTCCGTTGATCTTCATTGCAACCTTACGAGATTCCGGCGTGCTTCAGATGCGCTGGTGCAACACGCATACCAGGGTGAAGAGGCGCCGAGCGGTTTCCAGATCGATCGCCACCTTGCCCTCAAGGCGGCGGATCAGCAGCCCCGCGCCCTCGTTGTGCAAGCCACGACGGCCCATGTCGATCGCCTGGATGCGCGCTTCGCGTCCCTCCTCCACGGCAGTGACATAGCTGTCGACCAGCATCTGATAATCCTTGATGAGGCGACGGAACGGGCCGAGTGCCAGGCCAAACAGAATCACCCGCTGCTCGTTCAGTTCACGCACATCCAGCACAAGCCGCCCTTCCTGCACCGACAGGCGCAGCGCATACGGCCCGGGCGGCAGCGCCACTCCAGGCGCAGGGATCAGCTGGAAATGATTCTCCAGTTCGAGATCAGCCACGGCCTGGCGACGGTCCATCTCCTGCAGCGGCGAGAGGCCGGTGAGCGACTCACCGGCCAGCTCGATGCGCGCGAGGTGAGCCGAGCGGTCAGGCATCTCCGATCGCCCGCACCATGCCAAGCTTGAGCATCAGCCCGACGGTGGCGCCCTTCACCGGTCGCAACAGCCCGAGGCACAGTGCCAGCGTGAGCGGGACGAAGATCAGCGCATCGAGCCACACCGGCGGGGTCCATTGCCGGTCGGTCATGAGCATCAGCGGCACCACGATGTGGCCGACGATGAGGATGGTGAAATAGGGCGGAACGTCGTCCGCGCGGACCCGGCCGAGGGGCGCACCACATTGGGGACACTCGGCGGAAACCTTGAGGAATCCAGAAAACAAATGAGATCCGCCACAGGCCGGGCAATGGTTGCCCAGTCCGCGCAGCATCGCGGTGCCGACGGGCGGAGATGGCCAGGATTGAGGCTGATCACCGCCGATGTCCGGCCGATCCGCGGTCCAAATCTTCGGCAGAGGTGCGGGCACTTCGCGGTGATCCTCGGCTGTCGCGGCACGTGAGACACACGGCGCGGCGGTTGATGCAGTGCAGCTTAGCGCACTTGGGCCGCAATCCCAACCGTCGCGGCATCGCATGCTCATCACACGGCGATGCTGCCGGTCGACGAAGCGATGCTGCCATCGCGCATCGGCAGGCGCGGTTGCGGTGACGGCGAGGATGCATGCTGCGCGATCGACGCCATGAGCACGCATCGAGACGCCACAGCTTCGCGCGCACTACGAGCACGCTCACTTGGCAGCCGCGACAATGCAGCAATGCGACACGACGCACGCATCATCAGCGCTGGTGCCCGCGCGCGCCGCACTTCATCCAGCGGGAAACGCGTGACATGACGACGTGCACTCGTGAATCGGCAATTGCATGACGCGACACGTGATATCTGCACCTGCTGCGCGCGTGCATCATCGCGCATTTTTTTTGCGTGATCGCGGTGATGACGTTCAGATTTCATTGACATGACGGCATGAGGCGCGGAATAGCGATAACTGCACGTGTGCAGCCGAGTCGCATCGAGTCGCGTTCCTCATCTCATCCGCGAATGACATGGTGATACGCGACAGTGATGCGAGAGCCAAGACGGCACGTGCGGAAGAGGGACGATTGATGGACACACGGCGCACTCACCGCCCGCACTGCACGCCCGCCAAGGCTGCCGCGCGAATCAGCGGACTCCGGAACCCATCGAATCTGCCGGCGGGATATCCCGTGCTGCGGCAGCGGCCTGCCGTGATTGGCCAATCGTCTGAGCCCACGTGCGTCAGCACAGACTTCGATACCTTGTGCGTCAGCACATCTTCCGGAGTTGTTCCGGAGCCGGCCACCTCTTGGCCGTTCGCCAACCCGTCTCTGCGCGCAGCAACATGCCCACACAGCGCAGAGCAGCAGACCAGCAGGAGACTTCAACAATGACTGACGATCTCGACGTCACACCGCGTGCCCAGGCGCTCGCCGTGCGCGCCACCGTGAAGAAAGCCGCCCCGAAAAAGGCCGCTGTTGCCAAGAAGCCGGCGGTGAAAAAGCCCGCCGTGAAGGCCGCCGCCGCAAAGAAGCCGGTTGCCAAAAAGGCCGTCGCCAAGCCGGCAGCGAAAAAGCCGGCCGTGAAGAAAGCCGTCGCCAAGCCGGCGGTGAAGAAGGCCGCCGTGAAGAAGCCCGTCGCCAAAAAGGCCGCTGCCAAACCGGCAGTGAAGAAGGCAGCGGTGAAGAAGCCCGTCGCCAAAAAGGCCGCTGCCAAGCCGGGCGCGAAAAAGGTTGCGGCGAAGAAGCCCGTCGCCAAAAAGGCCGTCGCCAAGCCGGCGGTGAAAAAGGTCGCGGCAAAGAAGCCTGCCGTGAAGAAGGTCGCCGCCGCAAAGCCGGCAGCGAAGAAGGTCGCGGCGAAGAAGCCCGTCGTGCGCAAGCCGCGCGCGCCGAAGGTCGCTCCGGCGCCCGAGCCGGCTGCCGTGCCGCCGACCGAGTGATCGGTCGCCAGCTTGTCTGGATGTGAAAGGGCGCCGCAAGGCGCCCTTTCTTTTTGCCCGCGCAGGACCGCGATCCGCTCAACCCAACGGCGGCGCCGCCAGCACAAGCAGAATACGCCATTGCAGGATCAGCCGGCCATTGCGCGCCGCGGCGACGCGGCGCTGCCGCCAGTGCGCGATCGCCGAGGCTGATCGCGCAAGCAGATCCTGCGCACCGTCGGCAACGCGGTCGATCGCATAAATCAGCGCAGGTCGATCGCGGCGCGTCTGCCGCACGGTCTGTGTCTCCGATGCCACCGACCAGCCGGCGGCGCGCAATGCGCGCACCGCGCGGCGCGTGCGATCGACATCACCACGCCACGCCAGGCGCAACCACGGCGCGGACAATGGCGGCCAGATCGTCGGCGCGGCGATCGGCAGATCAAACATCACCAACGGCACGTGGGGTAGATCGCGCGCATCCATCGGCAAGCCTCCAGCCGACACCAGGGCTTCGCCACGCAGGCGCCGCACCGCGTTGTCGGTGATCACATCAAGTGCTGCAGCCTCGATCCGCAGCGCGCCGGAGGGCAGATGCAGCAGCAGCACCTTGCCGGGCCAGGTGGCGACAATGCCGCGCTGCTCGGCATCATCGGCGAGTTGCTCGAACGCAGCGCGCAGCGCGTCAGCATCCTGATCCAGCAGCACCACCACCATCGCGCGGTCGAACACCGGCGCGATGCGCCAGACGAGGTCAGCGATATCAGCGCCGGCGAACAGCAGCGTGGGCCGGCGCGAGGTGCTGCGCGCGAGATGCGCAAGCAGGCCATGCTTGAGGCTGAGTGTGTTCATGCGGTCAGGATCTTCAACAAGGCCCGGGCCTGGGTCGGCCAGTCCGGCAACGAGGCGCCAAGGTCGCGTGCGGCCAGGGCCATGGATGCGCGGAGTGCGCGGTCAAAGATCATCCTGCGCAGCGCCTTTGAGTAGAGCGCAGCATCGCCTGGCGCGACAATCACGCCGCAGCCCAGAGAGACCACCTCCGCGGCCGCGCCGCCGGCGCACAGCGCGACCGGCACACCGCGGCGCAGCGCCGCGCGCGTTGCCGCGTCGTTCGCGCACCAGCGTGCGGCAAGCGCGAATATATCCGCCGCGCGCCAGGCCGCCTCGATCACCGCACTGTCGCGCCCATCGACAAAGCGCACACGCCCCGCGCACTGCCCCTCCTGCGCCAGCGCGCGCAGCTCCTCCTCATGGGCCATTTTTCCGACCGAAGCGCCGACGATGGTGAGCGTCCAATCAAGATCGAACAAACGATCGAGCGCACGCAGCAACAGGTCATGTCCGCTTTCCGGCACCAGGGCGCCAAT
>CAIVDX010000326.1 GCA_903904805.1 uncultured Rhodospirillales bacterium | reverse complement strand
TTCGGTGCCTTGCCGCTGGCCCTCAGCTACGGCACCGGTGCGGAACTGCGCCGGCCCTTGGGCGTCGCCGTCGCAGGCGGGCTTGTCGTGAGCCAGATGCTCACGCTCTACACCACGCCGGTGGTGTATCTGGCGCTGGAGAGGCTCACCAACCGACGGGGGCGCAAGGCGATACGGGCGGTCGCGGCGGAGTGAGGACGGGCTTCTTTTTCAAAAGAAAGAAGCAAAAAACTTCTATCGGGTTGATACGGTGTCGCCGCAACGACGGCGCCAAACGTTGAAAAGTTCTTTGGTTCGCATTTTCAAAAAAGAACGGGTTTTCCTTTAAATCTGCCCATCCGGCGACAGCACCGTGCAGCCACCCTTGGCCTTCAATTTCTGGCACGCCTGCACGGCCGCATCACGCGACAGTCCGGTCACACGGGCGCGGTAGAGCGTCGCCTTGCCCTGCTGCACGCTGGCCACCGCGGGCTGACCGCCGGCGGCGCCACGGGCATTGCCGGCCGCTGTGCGGGCCAGGCTCTCATTGCCATACGCGCCCACCTGGATCGCCCAGCCGCTGCCGGCGGAATGGGACGGCTCGGCGGCGTTGGCGTGCGGGATGAAGGCGAAACCCTTGCCGCGCGCGGCCGTCGGCGGTGGCGGCGGCACAGCGGCGACCTGCGTTGGCGCGGGGGAGTGCGCCACGCCAGGGGCTGGTGGCGCGACCAGGCGCGGTGGTGCCGGGATCATCGCCACCTGCACCGCTCCGCGCGAGGCGGGCGAGGAGGCGTATTGCGTGGTGCCACGGCCGGTGGCGGGCAGGTTGATCGGCATGTTCACCGTGCCGTTCAGATCGACATCGGAGCGATGCTGCGGATAAGCGTCGGCGATGTAGGGGCCGATCATCGCCACATAATGGCGTGTCTCGGCCGGTAGCACGCGGCCGTAGGTGAGATAATCATCGACCCGGCGGGGACCCGCATTGTAGGCGGCCAGGAAGCCGGGATTGCCGTAGAGGTCATACATCTCGCGGATATAGGCGGTGCCGGCGAGGATATTGTCATACGGGTTGTAGGGCTCGTCACCCAGGTCGTAGCGGGCACGCAGGCCGTCATAGGTCTGCGGCATCACCTGCATCAGCCCCATCGCGCCCACCGGCGAGGTGGTGGGCATGCCATTATGATACAGCTTGCCGCCGCTCTCCTGGCGCATCACCTGGCGAATCCAGCGATCCGGCACGTCAAAGCGGGCTGATGCCTCGCGGATATAGGGGCCCCACGGGTCTTCCGGCGGCCCAGGCGGTGTATAGTTGTGGGCATGGGCGCGATAGCGGGCGGCCTCCTGGCTCTGGTCCACCGGCACGTCAGTCGCGCAGGCTGACAGCAGCGCGAGCGCGGCCACCGCAATGACGGGGCTGAGGCGCAGCCAAAGGGATCGGCGCACGATCGGCTCAATGGGCTGGCTCATTCGGCGTTTCGCCTCCTGCGAAGGGTGGCCGTGGCTGATATCAACGGCGCACCAGGCCACGCCGGAACGGGCAGCCTTGAGAGTATGGATGAGGACTCAGCGCTAAGTCCCTAACAGATTGGCAGGTCATACCACAAGCGTTGCGTCAGTTTGCGCAAAAGGATAGTCCGCCGCAAGGGTTTGCCGAATGGAGTGGTCGATGCAGTGGCTTTTTCGAGTCGGTGTTGTGGCGATGCTGGCGGGCTGCGCCGCCCCGGAGGTATCGCCGACGATCGAATCAGCCGCCCCCGGCAAGGCCGTGCTGGTGACGATCCGCGACGTGCCGAAGCTGCGCACCGCGCCGTTGCTGGCCCATTTGAGTGATGGCAGCGGCGCGGCGGTCGAGCTCGTCGCCCGCATGGAGGATGGCCGCACAGTATCCGTGGTGCAGCCAGACGCCGCCGGATTGAAGCCCGGTGATGCGATCACGCTGCAGGAAGGCCCGCCATCGCGGATGATCGCCGCGAACTGAGCGCACGCGGGGCTCAGTGCCCCGCGTTCTCGCCGGAGAAATCGGGCGCTTGCAGCCCGCTCGCCTCAAGCTGCTCGACCAGAGCCGCCTTCAGCCGCTCCAGCCCGGCCTCCGACGAGGCCTCGCAGCGCGCCACCAGCACCGCCTGGGTGTTCGAGGCCCGCAGCAGCCACCAGCCATCACTGGTCAGCACGCGCACGCCGTCCACATCGGACACCTGCGCCTTGGCCGCGTTGAGACGGGCGGCGACTTCCTCGATCACGCCGAACTTGCGGGTATCGGGGCAGTCAAAGCGCAGTTCCGGCGTGTTGATCACCTGCGGCAGCGCCTTGCGGACGTCGGAGAGTTTGCCGGGCAGGCGGGCGACGATGCCCATCACGCGGACGGCGGCATAGAGCGCGTCGTCAAACCCATACCATTTGTCGTTGAAGAAGATGTGGCCGGACATCTCACCGGCGAGCGGCGAGCCAACCTCGGCCATCTTCGCCTTGATGAGAGAGTGGCCGGTTTTATACATCAGTGGCACGCCGCCAGCCTTGGCGATCTCGTCGAACAGCACCTGCGACGCCTTCACGTCGGCGATGATGGTCGCACCGGGATGCTCGCGCAGCACGTCGCGGCCCATCAGCACCAGAAGCTGATCGCCCCAGAGGATCTCGCCCTCGTCATCCACCACGCCGATGCGGTCGGCGTCGCCATCGAAGGCGATGCCAAGATCGGCCCCCTGGGCGCGCACCGTCTCGATGATCTGCACCAGGTTCTTCGCCACGGTCGGGTCGGGATGGTGCGCGGGAAAGCGGCCATCGATCGGGCCGTTCAGGATGGTGTGGTGACCGGGCAGCTTTGCTGTGAGCATCGGCAGCACGTCTCCGGCCGCGCCGTTGCCGTTGTCCCACACCACCTTCAGCTGGCGGTCGCCACCATCCCAATCCTGCACCAGCCGGGCGATGTAGCGCTCGGCGATGTCGATGGTTTCCTCGCTGCCCTGGGCCTCGGGAACCAGATCACCTGAAGCACAGAGCCTGCCAATTTCAAGGATCTGTTCGCCATAGAACGGCTTGCGGCCGATCATCATCTTGAAGCCGTTATAATCCGGTGGGTTGTGGCTGCCGGTGACCATCGCCGAGCCGTCTGTCTCCAGCACGGTGCCGGCGAAATAGAGCAGCGGGGTGGGGCCGCGGCCCACGCGGATCACATGCATCCCGCTGGCGCGCAGGCCAGCGACCAGATGCGGCTCCAGATCGGGGCTGGACAGCCGCCCGTCGTAGCCGACGGCGACGCGCGAGCCGCCCTTGCGGGCGATGATGGTGCCGAACGCGCGACCAATGGCGAACGCATCCGCCTGGTGCAGCGTTTTGCCGACGATGCCGCGAATGTCGTATTCGCGCAGCACGGTGGGGTCGAAACTGTGGGTGTAGCTCATGCTGCTCAGACCTCGTCGCCGGGATATTTCTTCAGGAACTCACGCACCTGCGGCGCCAGGTCCGGCCGCTTCAGCGCGAAGGCGATCTGCGCTTCGAGATAGCCGATCTTGTCGCCGCAATCGAAGCGCTTGCCCTCGTAGCGGAGGCCATGGAACGGCGTGAAGCCGATCATCTTGGCCATCGCGTCGGTCAGCTGCACCTCGCCGCCGGCCCCGCGATCCATCCGAGACAGCGCCATCAGCACATGCGGCAGCAGCACATAGCGCCCGATGATGGACAGATTGGAGGGGGCATCCTTCGGGTCCGGCTTCTCGACCAGGCCCTTCACCTCGACCAGGCGACCATCATCATGGCCGATATCGAGGATGCCGTAGCGGTTGGTATGCTCCCACGGCACCTCGGTGACGGCAACGACATTGCCGCCGGTCTCGCGATAGGCCTCGGCGAGCTGGGCGAGGCAGGGCGTGTCAGACAGCACCATATCGTCGGGCAGCAGGATGGCGAACGGATCGTCGCCGATGAAGGCGCGCGCGCACCAGATGGCGTGGCCGAGCCCCAGCGGCACCTGCTGGCGCACGGTGGCGATCGAGCCGGGCGAAATGGTGGTGCTTTCCAGCAAGCGGAGCGTCTCTGCCTTGTTGCGCTCGCGCAGCGTCGCCTCGAGCTCATAGGCATGATCGAAATGGTCGATCAGCGCGGTCTTGCCGCGGCCGGTCACCAGGCAGAACTGCTCGATCCCGGCCGCGCGGGCCTCCTCGACGGCGTATTGGATCAGCGGCTTGTCGACCACCGGCAGCATTTCCTTGGCCATCGCCTTGGTGGCCGGCAGAAAGCGGGTGCCGAGACCGGCGACGGGAAGGACGGCCTTACGCAGGGGCTTGTTCACGATCGACAACCTCTCAAACCACACACGCAGGCGGAGTGGCCCAGAATGATGGCAAAGACAAGGCCGCCCGCGGTGTCATTGCCAAAGCTGGACCAATCTTTGCGCTCATTACGCCGCAACCGTGACGCCGCAAGCGCGACGCCGCCAGCCGGCTAGCCGTGGGCCTTGCTGCCCGCCACCCAGGTCTCGCTCACCTTGATGTTCATGATCTGGTCGGGCGCCACCTTGAACGGATCGGCCTCGAGAATGGTCAGATCAGCCTCCTTGCCGGCTTCCAGTGTGCCGATCCTCTCCGCCAGACCGATCTGCGCGGCTGCGCCGATGGTGACGGCACGCAGCGCCTCGAACACGCTGATCGCCTGCTCCGGGCCGACCACCGAGCCATCCACGTTGCAGCGGCGCGTCACCGCGGTTTGCACCAGCTGCAGCTGACCGGCGTTCGAGCAGGGCGCATCGGTGTGCAGGGTGAAAGGCAGCCCGGCCTTGAGGCAATCGGCCGCCGGGTCCATGCGCCCGGCACGCGGCTGGCCGAACAGCTGGTCGCGATAGGCAGCGCCATAGAAAAACACATGGTTCATCAGAAAGCTCGGCTGTACGCCCAGCGCCTTCATGCGCAGCACCTGGTCGGCGCGCGCCATCGTGCAATGCTCGATCCGGTTAATCCCCAGCGCCGTGCCGGCGCCATAGGCGGCCTCGATCGCATCGAGGGCGTTGTCGAGCGCGAGATCGCCGTTGCAATGGACCAGCACAGGCCAGCCGGCGGCTTTCACGTCGGCCACCAGCTTGTTCAGCGTCGCGATGTCGTAGTTGGTCGCGCCTTTGTCCTGGGTGCCGAGATAAGGGATGGTCTGAGCGCCGGTGAGCGTCTGATTGGAGCCGTCGCCGATGACCTTGATGCCGTAGAGGGAGAAGCGCGTGTTAGGCAGTTGGGTGGCGCGCGGGCCGATGCCGAGGGGCCGATAGGCATCGCCCTCCTTGAGAAAATCGACCATCAGGCTGGCGCTGGCGCGGCAGGCGCCCTGATTGGTCAGCTGCGCGAAGCCGGCGATCCATTCAGGGGCGAGTGTGCCGGGCTCATGCAGCGTGGTGGTGCCGAGCGCCGCGTTGGTTTTGAAATAATCAAGCACCGCGCGGGAGAACAGCTCGGGCGTGATCTTCGGCAAAGCAGGCAGCACGAATTTCAGCATCGCGCTTTCCTCGTAGATCAGGCCGTTCAGCTTGCCGTCTGCACCACGGCCGAAATGGCCGCCGCCCGGCAGCAGGCCGACATCCTCGCCCACGCCGGCGATCTTGAATGCCGCGCTGTTGGCCGCAGCATCGTGCATGTTGATATACCAGATCAGGATCGGATGCTCGATCGAGATAGAGTCCAGCTCCGCCATGGTGAAATCGCCACCTTGCAGCAGATTGTCGAAATTATAGCCCAGCACCCACTCACCCGGCTTGGTCGCCGCCGCCTGGGCGCGCAGCCCGGCCAGCAGGGCCACGCGGGTGGGAAATTTCGGATAGCCGAGATCGGCGAACAGCTCTGCGGCCAAAGCGGCGAACGACGTATGGTGATGCGGGTCGATCAGGCCTGGCAGAACCGTGCGCCCACCGAGATCGACGATACGGGTGTCCGCGCCTTTCAGCCCCATCACCTCCGCGTCCGAGCCAACGGCCAG
>CAIVDX010000325.1 GCA_903904805.1 uncultured Rhodospirillales bacterium | reverse complement strand
TTCGCCCGCGGCATAGCCTTCCGCGTGGATATAGGTGATCTCCTTCAGCTTCAGCGCGCCCTCCATCGCGATCGGATAGAGGCTGCCGCGGCCGAGATACAAAACATCCCTCGCCTCGGCCACACGGTGCGCCACCTGCCGGATGCGCGCCCCATCGGCGAGAATCTCGGCGGCGCGCGACGGCACTTCGGTGAGTGTGGCAATCAGCGCGGCCTCGCGCGCGGCATCGATGGTCCCCCGCGCCCGTGCCGCCGCGATCGCCAGGCACGCCATGACAGCAAGCTGCGCGGTGAACGCCTTGGTGCTCGCCACCCCGATCTCCGGGCCGGCCACGGTCTCCAGCACCGCGTCGCTCTCCCGCGCCATGCTGCATTCCGCCACGTTCAGCACCGAGAGAATATGCTGCCCGCGCGCACGCATCAGCCGCAACGCGGCGAGCGTGTCGGCGGTCTCGCCGGATTGCGACACCAGCAACCCCAGCCCGCCCGCGCTCAGCGGCGGCTCGCGATAGCGAAACTCGCTGGCCACATCGGCATCAACCGGAATGCCCGCGAGGCTCTCCATCCAGTAGCGACCCACCAGCCCGGCATAATAGGCCGACCCGCAGGCCGTCATCGTCACCCGTGAGATCGCGGCCAGATCGAATGGCATCGCCGGCAGCGCGATCGCGCGGGCCGCCGGATCGATCAGCTTCCGCAACGTCTCGCCGATCACCGAAGGATGCTCGTGCAGCTCCTTCTCCATATAATGGCGATAGCCATCCTTGCCGATCGCCGCGCCGCTGAACGCGGTCTGCCGAATCTCACGATTCACCGGCTGCCACTGCGTATTCAGAAACTCCGCCCCGTCGCGACGGATCAGCACCCGGTCGCCATCACGCAGATAGGCGATGCGCCGCGTGAGCGGAGCCAGCGCCAGCGCATCCGAGCCCAGAAACATCTCGTCGTCGCCAAAGCCCACCGCGAGCGGCGCGCCCTGCTGGGCGCCGATGATCAGATCCGGCGCATCGGCAAAAATGATCGCCAGCGCATAGGCCCCCTCCAGCCGCGCGAACGTCGCCCGCGCCGCCTCGATCGGCGAGGCGCCCCGCGCCAACAGCAGATCCAGCAGCTGCGCCACCGTTTCGGTATCGGTCTCACTGGCG
Organism: uncultured Rhodospirillales bacterium; assembly: GCA_903904805.1. Classification (GTDB taxonomy): domain Bacteria; phylum Pseudomonadota; class Alphaproteobacteria; order Acetobacterales; family Acetobacteraceae; genus CAIVDX01. The sequence goes on along the minus strand of CAIVDX010000325.1, from coordinate 2,786 downwards.
AACACCTGGCCAGCGTCCTCAAGCTCCTGGCGCAGCTCGGCATGATTCTCGATGATGCCGTTATGCACCAGGGCAACCCGCCTGGTGCCATGCGGATGCGCGTTGGTCTCCGTCGGCTTGCCGTGCGTCGCCCAGCGCGTATGCCCGATCCCCACACTGCCCGGCAGCGGGCTGAGATCGATCGCCGCGCGCAGATTCACCAGCTTGCCCTCGGCCCGCCGGCGATCGATCGCACCCGCGATGATGGTCGCCACGCCCGCGCTGTCATAACCGCGATATTCCAGCCGCGCGAGCGCATCGAGCAGCACCGGCGATGCCGGGTTGGCACCGATCACGCCAACAATGCCGCACATGCTATGTCCGTCCCTTCGCCGCGCGCATCGCGGCCGCACGGCCAGCCTTCACGGTCTGCCGCGCCCGCCCCAGAGCGAGCGCATCAGGTGCCACATCCTCGGTGATCACGCTGCCCGCGGCGACAAACGCGCCATCGCCGATCGACACAGGTGCCACCAGCACCGAATCCGATCCGATGAAGCAGTTCTCGCCAATCGTCGTGCGATGCTTGTGCACGCCGTCATAATTGCAGGTGATGGTCCCCGCGCCGATATTGCTGCCGGCGCCGATGTCGCAATCGCCCAGATAGGTCAGGTGATTCGCCTTCGCCCCAGCGGCCAGCCGGGTCGCCTTCAGCTCGACGAAATTGCCGACATGCGAGCCCTCTTCAAGGATCGCACCAAGCCGCAGCCGCGCGAACGGGCCCACGATCGCACCCGGCCCGACGGTGCATCCCTCCAGATGGCTGAACGCCCGAATCTCCGCCCCGCGTGCCACGCGCACACCAGGCCCGAACACCACATTCGGCCCAACCACCACATCCGGCTCGATCGAGGTGTCGACCGACAGAAACACTGTCTCCGGCGCCACCATCGTGACACCGCTCTCCATCAGTGCCACCCGCAGCCGCGTCTGCAGCGCCGCCTCGGCCTCCGCCAGTTCCACCCGCGAATTGATCCCGCGCAGCTCGGCGAACGGCGCCTCCACCGAAGCCACCTTCAACCCGGCCGCGTTCGCCAGCGCGACCACATCGGTGAGGTAATATTCGCCCTTCGAATTGTCGTTCTTCACCGCGCGCAGCCAGCCGAGGAACGCATGCCCCGGCGCGCACATCACGCCAGCATTGCACAGCCCCACCGCCAGCTCCGCCTCGGAGGCGTCCGCCGCCTCGACGATGCGATCGACATAGCCACCGCTCTCGATCACCCGCCCATATTTCCCGGCCTGCGGCGGCCGCATCGCCAGCATCGCCATCGCCACATCGCCGCGCGCCCGACGATCGAGCAGCGCGCGCAGGCTCGCTTCGGTGATCAGCGGATTGTCGGCATACAGGATGGCCACATCGCCATCGCCGAAATCCGCCGCCGCCTGCAGCGCGGCGTGCGCGGTGCCCAGCCGGTCATGCTGCACCACGCAGCGATGCGGAGCGGCGGCGTTCACCACCTGCTCCATATCCGGCCCCACCACCACGGTGATGCCGCCAAACACGCGGCTGGCGGTGTCGATCAGATGCAGCAGCATCGGCCGCCCGCCGACCGGGTGCAGGCATTTCGGCAGCGATGATTTCATCCGCGTGCCGAGGCCCGCGGCGAGGATCACGGCATGCGCGGTGCTGGGTCTGGACATGCCTCACCCCGTAGCTTCGCCGCGCGTCCCATGTCAAACAGATCAGCCCAACCATTTGGACATGTTCGGCCCATGCGCTGCCTGATCTTCGATCTCGACGGCACCCTGATCGACTCCGTGCCCGACCTCGCCGCCGCGCTGAACCGCATCCTCGCCGCCGACGGCCTCGCCCCCTTCAGCCGCGACGAGGTCGCCGCCATGGTGGGGGACGGCGCCCAGGCGCTGATCGAGCGCGCCTACGCCGCCCGCGCCCGCCCCGCCCCGGCCGACGCCGCAAGCCGCTACATCGCCGCTTATCAGGGCGCGGTGGCCAGCCACTCCCGCCCCGTCCCCGGCATCGAGCGGCTGCTGGGCATGCTGCGTGAGAGCGGATGGACCCTCGGCGTGTGCACCAACAAGCCCACCGAGCCCGCCATCGACCTGCTCACCGAACTCGGCCTCGCCCATCATTTCACCGCCATCTGCGGCTGGGACGCCACGCCCACGCCCAAGCCCCACCCCGCCCATGTGCTGGCCACCCTCGCGGCCTGCAACGGCCGCGCCGACCGCGCCCTGATGATCGGCGACCACGCCAACGACGTGCTCGCCGCCAGCCGCGCCGGGGTGAAGGTCGTGTTCGCCAGCTGGGGCTATGGCAGCCCATCGATGGCCGCCGCCGCCGACGCCATCCTGCCCAACGCCGCGGACCTGCCCGGCCTGGCCGAGCGCCTGGTCCCGGCCCGAGCCTGAGCCCGAGCCTGAGCCCGAGCCCGAGCCCGAGCCTGAGCCTGAGCCTGAGCCTGAGCGACAAAGCTGGACCGCAAAGGCGGCGCTTGCACAGCGGCAAGCACGCAGCTAGATAGGCGCCCCTGAAGCGGTTGAGGACGTCGCTGAAGTCGGCGGCAAGTCCGAAAACACTCCAGGTCTTTGTTTTGGCGAGCAACTTTAGCCGATCTGTGAAGCCCGTCAGATCGTCAGTTGCCCGCACGGGATGGGCGCGTAGCTCAGCGGGAGAGCATCGCCTTCACACGGCGGGGGTCACAGGTTCAATCCATGTCGCGCCCACCATCCCATGCCATATAAATCAATTACTTACAGGCCGCTGCGACCATATTCCCGACGTTAGA
>CAIVDX010000324.1 GCA_903904805.1 uncultured Rhodospirillales bacterium | reverse complement strand
GCCGCATCTTGTCATGCGAGGTCATCTGATCGGGCATCAGATAGATGCGCAGATTTTTCACTTGCACGCCTTCGAAAGACAGATCGTCGAAACGATGCCCGTAAGATGTAAGAGTCCATTCGTCGCTGGTTCCGGTGAGCGGCTTCATGTCGGAGGATTGCGGCGTCAAGCCGAAAGCTTCCTTGGCCGTATTCATGTTCATGATCGAGAATTGCGCGCCGGTGTCCATCACCGCATTCATCTCATGGCCATTGATCACCACGGGGAACGTGATGAGGCCGCGCTTTTCGGTAACCGGCACGACCGCGACATTATCGGCCGCCCAATAGACCACCTTGCCGTCGCAATGATCGGTGGAGAAAGCGGTCAGCTGATTGGCGCCGAAATCCATGTCCAGATCGGCATCCACGAACAAATCCCGCGCCAACAATCCGTCATAGGGAAGCGAGGTGCCCAGTTCGGGATTGGGCGCCACATTGACGATCAGTCCTTTTTTCTCGCGCGATCCCACGATCAACCGGCGCACCGAGGCGCGGGCGTTGGACATGTTCCCGGCCAGATCGAAGGTGCGTTCACCGCTATGGCTTTGCGGCAGATCCATGGATTGGACTGTCGCCTTGGAAAGCAGGGTGACGCGGCTGCCCGTATCCAGCAGCAGCTTCTTGTTGCTGTCATTGACCGTGACCGGCACCACCATCACGGTGCGGTCGGCGGTGCTCTGCATCGGCACTGAACTGAGGATGTGCAGACTACATTCCGCCGCTTGGACGGGGGCGCCCAAGCCCGTGCTCAGCATCAACGCCGCGGCCGAACCCAGCCAAAAGCTCAAGGAGCGTTTCATGCCCCTATCATAGGTCAGGTCTGGTCCGGCGCAACATGAAACAGCGTAAAGCTCAGGCGGATTCCCGCCCGATTTTCACTTTTCCGGCGCGGCAGGCGTTTTGAACAGCACGGATTCACCCTGTCCCGCTTCAGTGACATAGAGCTTGGACTCCCGGCTGGCGAAATAGACGTGCAAGTGCCGCAAAATGTCCATGCCGATCGTCAAATCGGGATTCAATCGATTTAAATCGTCGTCCTGATGTTCCGCGCGGCTGCCCAATGCCATCTGATCATTCTTGCCGCCGCCGAATTGCAGAGGCTGAATATACACCAGTGGATTCTGAACCGTCACGCCGTCAAAGGGCAGTGTCGCGAAACGGCGCGGAAAGAGTTGCTTTTCAGGATTGTCTTTCGGCGCATTGCCGCTGGACGGCGCGTCGGGCGAGAAATTCAACACCCGTTTTGCCCGGGCCAGATCCATCGTCGTTACAGACGCGCCGGTGTCCAGCAGAGCGCGCAAGGTGTGGCCATCCAACATCACGGGCACTTCCAGATGGCCATGGTTCTTGGTTATGGGAATGACCGAAAGAACCTGGTGCGGCCAGTAAACCACCTTGCCTTCGCAATGGTCCGTGGAAAAGAAATTCACCCGCTCCGCGCCGAAATCCAGGTCGATATCGTCATGCAGGAAAATGCCGGAGGCAATGACGCCGTCGAAATGCCCCGGTTCGTTCGGTGCGCCGAAATCGGCCATAAGCTGGAACTGCACGCCATTATTCTTGGCGGTGCCCAGGATGACTTCATGGACCTGAACGAAGGATTCCGAATCGTGGCCGTAAAGATCGGATGAGCGATAATTGCTGCGAAATTCCGGAAGCTTCAATTCCTTGACCGTGGATTGTGAAATGGCACTAAGGCCGCCGCCGGTATCGAAAAGAAATCTCTTTTCGATGCCGTTCAACGTAATCGGCAGCAATATGCGGTTGGGATGGCGCGGCACCATCTTCACAGAATTTTCGATCTGCAACGGCGCACAATCCGCCGCATGTGCCGTTCCCGTCAGGCCAAGCAACAACACAGACGCTAATATGGCGCGCATCATGAAATGCCCTTTAAACCCCAGCAAAAACTAAACCCAGGGTTGGTGCAAATCTACCGCCGCGACGTTGATGCCGCTCGTATTACAGGGAGTTAATTGGCTGCGCAGAGCCGACGCCGCGCGCATCGTCAGCG
>CAIVDX010000323.1 GCA_903904805.1 uncultured Rhodospirillales bacterium | reverse complement strand
CTTTGGGTGGAGGGTTTTTTTCTGCGCGCCTGGGACAGCAGATCCATTTCGAATAAATGATTACTTATAGGTTATTTATTCCGGATCCACCGCAGCGTGGCCATGCCGTGTTATTTTTTTTCCTTTTCGCCCCAAAGCTTTAGGAGAGCCTGCCGGCGATGGCGGCGAGGCGAACCCAGGACCACGCTCCGAATAGATACATTTGAGAAAATATCTCGAATTGGCAGGATCAGCGCGAACCTGCGATCGCGACCGACCGGCAATCGGAATCCCATATTTTATGTCTTTGTCTTTTTATCAGATATTTTACTCAAGCTGGGACACACCGCATGCGATCGCCATCGCACCCACGCATATCAAAGCTGCGTGTTTTAACCGAAACTGGTCTTATTTTTACGATTTTTTACACCACTTCTCCCATGTTTGAGGTATTAACATGAAGGTAAGACAACGCTTCAGGCGGCCGGTTCGTATCGTCGGACCGGTTTGGCTGGCGGAGCAAAAGAGGGTGTGATGTCGACCTATCGTCTGGCTCTGGCCACCGCATTGTTGGGCTGCACGGCACTGTCCGGCGCCGCCCAGGCGTCCAGCTTCACCGCCGCGCAGATCCTCGGCCAGTTCGACGCGATTATCGGAACAACGATCAACAGCGGCGGCAACCAGAACGGCCCCTGGGTGGTCGGCGGCAACGTCAACATGAGCAGCAGCATCGGTGTGAGTGCAAGCGGCAACGGCACCGCCCTGGCCAACCCGTCCGGGGTGTTCGCCGGCTACGGCATCGTCAACGCCTTCGGCACCATCGCCAACGGTGGCTCCTTCAACGTCAACAGCTCGTCCTTCATCTTCAATATGGGCGGGACGACGACGACGACTTTCTCCGGCGCCTCGGCCGGCAACATCCACACCAGTAGCGCGCTGCTGAACGGCACCAACTTCGTCAGCGCCTTCTACACACCGATGACCACGCTGACGACGACGCTGGCCAGCATGGTCGCCAACAACAACATCAACAGCTACATCGCCAATTCGAGCCTGAACATCGGCACCGGTACGACAGCCAATTCCAACGGCTTCGCGGTGTTCAACATCACCGCCAGCCAGCTCTCCGGCCTGACCAACAGCATCGCGATCGCCCCGACCAGCACGCAGACCGTCGTGATCGACGTCACCGGCCTGTCCAATGGCACGAACTACACCTTCAGCACCGCCTACACTGGTGGCGACGGCACAACATCGGCCGACAATGTGATTTGGGATTTCGGCTCCTATTCCGGCACCCTCACGCTGGGCAACTGGAACGGCACCATCCTCGCGCCGAACGCCACGGTGTCGCAGAACAATGGCCAGATTGACGGCACCTTGGTCGCCAATATCTGGAACCAGGGCACCAACGAACTGCATAACGACCAGCTTTCCGCCGCCAGCCTGGCGTCGATCTCCGCCTTGAGCGTGACCAAGGTGCCGGAGCCGGCCTCAATGGCCCTGCTGGGGCTGGGGCTGGCCGGGCTGTATCGCGTGCGTCGGCGCCGTCGCTGAGCCATCCGCCGCGCCACGGGGTGGTGGCACCCATGCCAGCTCGCCCTTGACCCTGCTGTGATGATGGCCTACCGCGACAGCACCCGTGCTGGCCTGCAGTTGTGCCGCGCCAGCCCCCACCACCAGGATCACGTCATACCATGAGCGTCGCGTTCGACCGGGTCGCCGATATCATCGCCGAGACCGCCTCCATCCCGCGCGAGAAGATCACGCCGGAGAGCCATGTGATCGATGATCTCGGCATCGATAGCCTGGACTTCCTCGACATCGTCTTCGCGCTGGACAAGGAATACGGCATCAACATCCCGTTCGAGGATTGGATGCAGAAGGTGAATGCCGGCGAGGCCAAGGCCACCGACTTCTTCATCATGCAGGCCCTGGTCGACAAGATCGACGCTCTGGTCAAAGCGAAGACCGCCTAAACGGGCGCGGAGCGCCATCGATGCGACTCGAATATTTCTCGATGATCGACCGGGTGACGGCGCTGGACGCGGCCGCTGGCACGCTTTCGGCCAGTTCGACCGTCCCCGACGCGTCTCCGGTGTTTGAGGGCCATTTCCCAGGCCATCCGCTGGTGCCGGGCGTGCTGCTGATTGAGACCATGGCACAGGCCTCGGGCTTTCTCATCCTCGCGCGCCTGGGCTTCACCCGCATGCCTTTTCTGGCCAAGGTCGGTGAGGCGAAGCTGCGCAGCTTCGTCGAGCCCAACGCCGTGCTGGAGATCACCGCCACCATCAATGGTGACGGCCAGGGCTATGCGGTGACCAACACCACCATCTCCTCCGCCGGAAAAAAGATTGCCGACGCGGAGCTCACCTTCCGCGTGCTCGATTTTCCCGCCGTGGCGCTGAAGGATGAACTGTTCGCCCGCGCACGGGCCATTGGCCTTGAGGTGCCGGCATGAGCCGTGAGGTTTGGGTCACCGGGATCGGCCTGCTGTCCAGCCTCGGCGAAGGGGCGGATACCCATTGGGCAGCGCTGACCGAGCCCGGGTTCCCCGCACCGGTGCTGGACACCGAAACCTGCATCCCCTGCCCCGTGCATCCGCTCGCCCCCGTCGATTACGATAGGCAGATCCCCAAAAAGGGCGACCAGCGGCAGATGGAGCCCTGGCAGCGCATCGGGACCTACACCGCCGGCCTTGCCCTGGCCGCTGCGGGCGTGGCCGGCCAGCCGGACCTGCTGGCACGCACCCATATGATCGTTGCCGCCGGCGGAGGTGAGCGCGATGTGGCGGTGGATCTCGCTTTGGTGCGCGATCTGGCTGGACGCAACGAAGATGCAGGCCCCGCGCTCAATGCGCGCCTGGGCGCCGATTTGCGGCCGACCCTGTTCCTGGCCCAGCTGTCGAACCTGCTGGCCGGCTCGATCTCGATCGTGCATGGCGTTCGTGGGTCGTCGCGGACGCTGATGGGCGAGGAGAGCAGCGGGGCGGATGCCGCGCGGATCGCTCATGCCCGCATCGCCGCCGGCCAGGCTGACCTTGCCCTGATCGGCGGCGCGCTGAATGCGGTGCGGCAGGATCTGCCAATGCTCTATGTCGGCACCGGCACCGGGCTGCGGGGCGACTGGGCCCCCGTCTGGCAGCGCAAGGGCGAGCATGCCGGCTTCGTGATGGGCAGCCAGGGCGCCTTCGTGGTGCTGGAAGAGGCCAACCATGCCCGTGCCCGCGGTGCACGCGGCCTCGCCCGGGTGCGCGCGATCGCGTCGGACATGTCACGCCGCGGCGAGGGGGCAGCGCGTGCGGCTGAACTCTGGGCGACAATGGCGGCCCTGCGCGCGCCGGTCACGCTTGGCGTTGTCTCGGGCGCGACGGGGGCTGCAGTGGTGACCGACGAGGAGAGGGACTTTCTCGCGGGACTTGCCAAGGACGGCCCGATCGCGGTGCGCGCCAGCGGCACGAGGCTGGGTCATGGCGTGGAAGCCAGCTTTCCGATGAATCTCGCACTCGCCGCACTCGCCATCAGCCAGGGCGGCTTCTATCCTCCCTTCGAGCCGGGCGAAGCGCCGGCCGACAGCGTGAGCCAGATTCTGGTGACCGGCTTCGGCGCCCAGCGCGGTCAGGCGCTGGCGTTGCTGGAGCCCATTGGCGGAGGTGCCTGACATGGCTGAAACCGTCGTCGTCACCGGCATGGGCGTGGTCACCTCGCTCGGCGTGGGTCGCCAGGCCAATTGGGACGCGCTGATGCAGGGCCGTTCCGGCATCCGCCGGATCACCCGCTTCCCCACCGATTCGCTGCGCACCACCATTGCCGGCACGGTGGATTACCTGCCGCAGAGCGGCGACATCGCCCCGGTGCTGACCGAGGAACTCGCCCGCCTGGCCGCCGAGGAAGCTCTTGCCACCGCCAACATCGGCTCGCCCGGGCGCTTCCCCGGCCCGCTCTTTTTGGCGGTGCCGCCGGTGGAGATGGACTGGCGCATTCGCTTGCAACTCGGCGCGGGCTTCGACGATCCGAAAGCGGCCACCTACACCGATCTGATCAATGCCTGCGGTGCGCATCCGGAGCTTGTGCACCCCTATCTGTTCGGCACCATCGCGCAGTCGCTGGCCGATCGCTTCGGCACCACCGGCTCGCCGGTCAGCCTGTCCACCGCATGTGCCTCCGGTGCCACCGCGATCCAACTCGCCGTTGAGGCGATCCAACGAGGCGAGACCGATGCCGCACTGGCGATTGGCAGCGACGGCTCGGTCACCCCCGAAGCGGTGATCCGCTTCTCGCTGCTGTCAGCGCTCACCGCGCGCAACGATGTGCCGGAGGCCGCGGCGCGCCCATTTTCCAAAACCCGCGACGGCTTCGTGATGGCCGAGGGAGCCGGGGCGCTGGTGCTGGAATCGCTCACCGCCGCGCGCGCGCGCGGCGCCAACATCCTCGGCGTGATCAGCGGCTGTGGCGAGATGGCCGATGTCTTCCATCGCACCCGCTCCAGCCCCGATGGCCACGCCATCATCGGCGCGATGCGCAACGCAATCGCCGCCGCCGGTCTTTCGCCTGATGACATCGACTATATCAACGCGCATGGCACCTCCACGCCGGAGAACGACAAGATGGAGTGCCTAGGCGTGATGGCGGTCTTCGGCGAACGCGCGAGCAGCCTGCCGATCAGCTCCAACAAATCGATGGTGGGTCATACCCTGTCGGCCGCTGGCGCGATCGAGGCGGTGTTCACACTGGAGACGATCCTGCATGGACGCATGCCGGCGACCATCAATTACGAACCTGATCCGGCCGTGCCGCTTGACGTGGTGCCAAACCTGGCGCGCGACAAAATGGTGAAGCACGCCATGTCGAGCTCGTTCGGATTTGGTGGGCAGAATGTCTGCCTGGTCATCTCCGCCGAGCCAGCCTGAGGAATATCACAATGCGTGCTCTGCAATTGTTCGGCGACCGCGATCTGCGGCTGGTCGAGTTGGAAGAGCCAGGCCCACCCGGCCCCGGCGAGGCGCAGCTGGCACCAATCGCGGTCGCGCTCAACCACATCGATGTCTGGGGCTGGCGCGGCATGGCCTTCGCGCAGCGCAAGCTGCCGCTGGTGGTCGGTGCCGAGGCCTCCGCGCGTGTGCTGGCGGTGGGCGAGGGTGTCACCAATGTCGCTCCCGGCGACGTGGTCGCACCCTATGGCGCGCTGGTGTGCGGAACCTGCCGGTTTTGCGAGGAGGGCCGTGATAATCTCTGCGAGAATGTCGGCGGCGTCATGGGATTTCACATTGACGGCTTCGCGCGCGAAAAACTGAATATGTCCGCCCGGCTGCTCACCAAGGTGCCGGACAATGTGGCGCCAACCGACGCCGCCTGCGCGATCGTGACGTTCGGCACCGTGGTGCATATGCTGTTCGACAATGCGCGGCTGGAGCCGGGCGAGAGTATCCTGGTGCAGGCCGGCGGTTCCGGAATCGGAACGGCGGCCATCCGCATCGCCAAATCGATGGGCTGCACGGTGTTCACTACGGTGGGCAGTGAGGAAAAGCGCGCCCAGGCCGAAGCCCTCGGTGCAGACCGGGTGATCAACTACACCACCGAACGGTTCGAGAGCATCGTGCGGCGCGCCACCGGCAAGAAGGGCGTTGATGTCGTCTTCGAACATGTCGGCGCCAGCACATGGGAGGGCAGCCTGTTCTCGCTGCGTCCGGGCGGGCGCCTGGTGACCTGCGGGTCCACCTCCGGCGTGGCGGCGCAGACCAATCTGATGCAGTTGTTCCAGCGCCAGCTGCGCATCATCGGCAGCTTTGGCTGCACCAGGCGCAATGTGGCGCAGGCGCTGGATTGGATGCATCGTGGCATCCTGCCGGTGATCGATACGCAGGTGAGCCTCGATGATTTCCGCGCCGGGCTGGAGCGGCTTGAGACGCGCGCCGTCTTCGGCAAGGTGCTCGTCACGCTTTGAGGCATTTTCTCTACCGCCATCTCGGGGCGGACCGGGCGCTCACCGTGCAGCGCATGCTGCGGCGACTGTTTGGCCCATTTTCTTTGGTGCTGGACTGGATCATTGGCCAACTCGTCGGGCTGCTGTTCGCGCTGCTGCGGTTGCTCTCAACCAGTCGCGCGAGCGCGCTCGGCGGATGGCTCGCCAGAATCTTCGGCCCGCTGCTGCCCGCACACCGTCTGGCGGCTGATAATATTGCCCATGCATTTCCCGAGAAATCCGCCGAGGAACGCGCCGCGATCCTGACTGAGGCCTGGGACAATCTGGGCCGGATGGCCTGCGAATATGTCCATATCGACCGCATCGCGCGCATCGACCTTGATCGGCCTGACGTCGGGCGGCTGCTCTTGTCGCCCGAGATCATCGACGCCTTTCTTGCCATGCGCGATGATGGCAAGCCGGCTCTGGTGTTCACCGGGCATCTGGCGAATTGGGAGCTGCCCGCTGTCATTGCTGCGCAGCACGGCATGGCCTCGGCGGCACTGTATCGTACTCCAAACAACAAATTCGTCGCGCGAAAGATCACCGATCTGCGCAAAGGGATGATGGGGCTGCTGATCCCGGCAGGCCCCCAGGCGCCGTTCGCGCTCTCGGCCGCCGTCGCGCGTGGCGATCATGTGGGCATGCTGGTGGACCAGCGCTTCGGACGTGGCCCGCGCGTGCGCTTCTTCGGCCGCCCGGCCGCGACCAATCCGCTGTTCGCCAGGCTCGCGCGGCACTATGACTGCCCGGTCTGGGGCGTGCGCGCGGTGCGGCTGCCTGATGCGCGGTTCAGAATGGAACTGACAGGGCCTGTGGAATTGCCGCGCGACGCGGGCGGGCAGATCGATGTGGAGGCGTCCACCGCCTATATTGCGACGATCGTTGAGGGCTGGATCAGGGAGCATCCGGGGCAGTGGTTGTGGATGCATAATCGGTGGAG
>CAIVDX010000322.1 GCA_903904805.1 uncultured Rhodospirillales bacterium | reverse complement strand
GGTCAGTTGCAGCGGTGTGCCGATGGCCTCGATGGCCACGGATCGGCCGGCCAATTGCCCGAACCCGCCATTCGCCGCCGCCCACTCGCGCACATTATTGGTCACCGCCAGCAGCCCCGCGCCGTCCGGCCCCGCCAGCAACCGCCCGGCCTGCGGTGTCGTCCACAGCACGTTGCCGGTCTCGGAGAACGCCAGCAAATGCCGCCCCGCCGCATCGAGCGCGACCCTTGCGCTTTGCGCACTGCGGGCATTGGCGAGGTGCACCCGGATGCGGGCCCGCAACTCATCGAGATTGATCGGCTTCGTGAGGTAATCGACACCGCCCGATTCGAGCGCATGCACCACGTGCTCGGTTTCCGTGAGGCCCGTCATGAAGATCACCGGCACGTGCCCAATCGCCGCCATCGCCTTGAGCCGGCGGCAGGTCTCAAACCCGTCCATGCCCGGCATCACCGCATCCATCAGGATCAGGTCCGGCGTCACCCGCCCGGCGATGCGCAACGCGGCCTCGCCACTGGCGGCGACCAAGACGGTGCAGCCATCCGCCTCCAGCGCGTCGGTGAGAAAGCCCAGCGATTCCGGGGAATCATCGACGGCGAGGATCGTGTCGCGCTCAGCCATGCGGATCGTCCAGCAGCCTGGCGTAGCCATCAAAATCGAACGCCTGCACACGCGCCCGCAGCAGATCGACGAACGGCCCGTTATCGGGCTTGGCCGCGAGCTCCGCGAGCTTGGCCTCGATGCCCCGCACATGCCCGATTTCACCGAGATTGCGCAACTCGATCAACTGCGCCTCATTCGGCCGTAGCGCGGGCGCAACCGCCCCGGCAGCAGCCGGCTTTTCCTCCGCCTCGATCCACCGCAAATGCAGATGCGCCCCGAGCTTGTCGAGTACCTGCCGCACATCGAACGGCTTGGTGATGGTGTCGCTATGGCCGCTATCGACATTGGCCGCCACCGTGCCGTCGCCAATATTGGCGGACAGCATGATGATCGGCGCGGTGCGCCCCTGCCCGCGCAGCCGCTTCACCAGTTCCCAGCCATCCATTCCGGGCATCGAAATGTCGACAAAAAACAGGTCCGGCGCGATGCCGCCAATCAGCGTCAGGCACTCATGCCCGTCATTGGCCGTCAGCACGACGAAATCGAGCGGCTGCAGCAATTCGCGCATCAGTTCGCGATGGTCGGCATTGTCATCCACCACCATGATGGTGCGGCGCGGCCCGGCATAGCCGGCCAGCGCCTTGTCCTGCGCCGGACGCGCCCGGGGACGATGCACGCGGGCCAGCATCAGCCGCACCATGAAGGTCGCGCCCTGCCCCGGCTCGCTGCTGACGGCGATGTCGCCGCCCAGCGTTTCGCTCAGCAGCTTGGTGATGGTGAGCCCCAGCCCCAGGCCCGGCGACATCTTGTTGCGCTCGGCCTGCCCACGCACGAACGGCTCGAAAATATGCTCGATCTCGTCGGCAGCAATGCCCGTGCCGGTGTCGCGCACCGTGAACGACGCCACCTGCGACCGATACGCGACCTCAAAATCAATCCGGCCCTTGTCGGTATATTTGATGGCGTTCGACAGAAGATTCACGAGGATCTGCCGCAGCCGCTTCTCGTCCGTCCGCACATGCACCGGCAGATGCGGCGCGCGGACGAAGTTGAACGTCACGCCCTTCGCT
>CAIVDX010000321.1 GCA_903904805.1 uncultured Rhodospirillales bacterium | reverse complement strand
TCGCCGGCAACGGCCTCGCCGCCTCCGGCGTCGGCGGCGAACTCCGCCCCACCGCACCAGCCCCCGGCTTAGAGATCTTCGTCCACGACCCCTGGCGCCCCGCGCCCACCCATGGCGGCCATCTCGGCGCCCCCGGCGGCATGCAGGACCGTGCGGCGATCGACGACCGCACCGACATCGCCGTCTTCACCTCCGTCCCGCTCGCCGCGCCTTTGTTCATCTGTGGCCCCGTCACCGCCACGCTCGATGCCGAGGCGGACCAGCCCAGCTTCGACCTCAACGTCACCCTGTCGATGGTCACCGCTGACGGCCGCGCCTTCAACCTCACCCAAGGCCACCAGCGCCGCGACACGCCAGGCCCCTGCACCATCGCGATGAGGGCCACCTGCGCCACCATTCCGGCCGGCCACGCGCTGCGACTTTCCGTTGCGGCAGCGTGTTATCCGGGCTATCCTGTCAACCCAGGCGATGGGTCGGCGGCAATCGATTTCACCATGATGCGGGAGCGGATCATCACGATCGCTCTCAAAACTGGGCAGGCAAGAGTCGCTTTAAGAGCTGTTCCTTCTTGAAAGCAGGAACCAAAGAACTCCTGGACGTTTGGCCCCGTCCAAAGGCGCCATCTCCGCCCTGAAAGGCGCAACCACCGAGGCCCGACTCACAGAAGCTTTTTGGTTCTTTCGTCAAAAAAGAACATTCTTACGTGCTGAGCGGCCCCTCTTTGAACACCACACCCAACTCCACCGAAGCCATCTCGCGGATCAACCCCGCCAACCTCGGCGCGGAATGCGCAAGTATCCTCTCGCCAATCTCCGCGCTCGCCAATGACGCATCCCCCAGCGCGCCATCCGCGTTCAGATCCTGCGTCTCCCAGCCAAACCCCACCGCGCCCTCCGGCTCCAGGATGCCCACGCCGGTCTGATCCAGCCACCGGCTGCGGAAATTCCGGATCTCCCCGGTGCGCACCAGATCAGGCCGCAATGCCAGCATCAACGAGGTCTCGATCTGCCCGCCATGGATGCCATGCTTGCGCTCGTCCGCGCTGAAGATGCCCTCCGGCAGGCCCAGCCGCCCCCAGCTGCACGCCACCGCCAGCATGCCCGCCTCGCCGCGCAGGCGCCGACACACCAGATCCAGGATCTGCGGCTGCCCACCATGCGAGTTCAGAAACAGCAGCCGCTTCACCCCCGCCCGCGCCACGCTGCGGCCGATCTCACTCCAGAAGGCCAGCAACGTCTCCGGGCTGCCTGTCAGCGTGCCGGGAAAGGCGATATGCTCCACCGACAGGCCGATCGCCTGCATCGGCAGCACCAGCACCGGCGGCCCGCCCGCCAGCAGCGACGCGGTGCGCGCGATGATGCCCGCATTGATCTCGGCATCCGTGGCCACCGGCAGATGCGGCCCATGCTGCTCGATCGCCGCGGTAGGCAGGATCGCCACCGTCTCGGGCGGCAGCGCGCCGAATTCGGGCCAGCTCAGATCGTGCCAATGCCGCAAGCTCATGGTGCCTCCATCTGGAAACAGTGTGACGTCACCGCACTCCTGGCATGGCACATGCAAAGCCCCAACCATCTTTTTGCGTGAGGAGTTCGCCCCCAATGCTTCGCTCTGGTCTCTCCCGCCGGTCCCTGCTCGCCGCCTCCGCCGCGACAGGCGCGGCCGCCTTCGCCCCGCGCGCCCAGGCCGCCGACGGCAAGCTCACATTCCTGACCAGCTGGTTCGCCCAGGCCG
>CAIVDX010000320.1 GCA_903904805.1 uncultured Rhodospirillales bacterium | reverse complement strand
GCCCCGGCGGTCTGCTCGGAGAGCAGCGCCACTTTGGTGAAGCCGCCCTGCTGCACGGTGGCCATCAGCTCCATGATCTTGCCGTAGGCGATGTCCTTGTCGGCGCGCACCAGGATGCGGCGGTCATTGTTGCCCTCGCTGATCGCCTTCAGCCGCTCGACCAGTCCGGTGAGCTCGATCTTCTCATCCTGCAGATAGATCTCGTTCTTGCCGTTCACCGAGATGGTGAGCGGCTTGTTGTCGGTGTTGACCGGCGCGGCCGAGGTTTTCGGCAGATCGACATTCACCCCCGATGTCATCATCGGCGCGGTGACCATGAAGATCACCAGCAGCACCAGCATGACATCGACCATCGGCGTGACATTGATCTCCGCCATCGGGCGATAGCGTGTGCGCCCGCTGCGATAGCCGCCCGACCCGCCCGAAGACCCCATGGCCATGTCAGGCCCTCTCCTCGGTCTGGCGCGAGAGAATGGCGCCGAACTCGGCGGCGAAGCCTTCCAGACGGCCGGCCACGCGGGCGAGGTCGGTGCTGATCTTGTTGTAGGCGAGCACCGCCGGAATGGCGGCGACCAGGCCGATGGCGGTGGCGAACAGGGCTTCCGCGATGCCCGGCGCGACCACCGAGAGGTTGGTGTTGTGCATCGCCGCGATCGCCGAGAAGCTGTGCATGATGCCCCAGACGGTGCCGAACAGACCGACGAACGGCGCGGTCGAGCCCACCGAGGCGAGGAAGATCATCCAGCGCTCCATCCGCTCCATCTCGCGCTGGATCGCCACATTCATCGCGCGATCGACCCGCTCGCGCAGGCCGCTGCCGCGCATGTCGGTGCCGGCCGCGCGGGTGGAACGGCGCCACTCGCCCATGCCGGCGCCGAACACCGTGGTGATCGGGCTGGTCGGCCGGGCGCCGACCTCCTAATACAGCTCGTCGAGGCTGCCGCCGGACCAGAAGCGATCATCGAACTTGTCGGCGTCGCGTTTGGTGCGGCGAACGGTGATCACCTTCTCGAAGACGATCGCCCACACCCAGATGCTGGCGGCCAGCAGGCCGATCATCACGATCTTGACGACGATATCGGCCTGCATGAACAGGCCCCAGAGCGACAGGTCGCCCGCCGCGCCGAGATTGACGGCATCTACCGCTTGATCCACCGAGCTACTCTCCTTGTGGGACGCCGAGCGGTTGCTCTGGCGTCAGAATGTCGCGCCAGCGCGGCGGAATTCGGGCGGCCTTGAGGCTGTCCTGATGAATGCACACCAGAACGATCTCCATATCGGCGAGCACGTGCTCCGCCTCCAGGATGCGCTGCCGCAGGGTGAGCGAGGCACCGCCGATGGCGAGCGACTCGGTCTCCACCACGACCAGCGAATCGAGTGTGGCGGGCCGCAGATAATCTATTTTGATGCGCCGCACCACGAAGATCATCCCATGGTTGGCCTGCAATTCGGCGTGAGGCGCGCCGGCATCGCGCAGCGCCTCGGTCCGCGCGCGTTCGGCAAAGCGCAGATAACTCGCGTGATACACCACACCGCCGGCATCGGTGTCCTCGAAATAGACGCGGATCGGGAAGCGGTGCCGGGTCATGTTAAATTTTGTGACCCGCCGTCGGATCCTCGGCTGCGTCCCGGGCCAGCAGATCGAGCTGTGCGCCCAGCGCGGCGGGCGGGGTGAGCCCGAGATGCCGCCAGCCGGCGTCGCCCAACATCCGGCCGCGGCTGGTGCGCAG
>CAIVDX010000319.1 GCA_903904805.1 uncultured Rhodospirillales bacterium | reverse complement strand
GCCGGCGGCGATGATGGCGGTTGCGATCAGCAGGTGCTTCATGGCGTGGTTCTTCCCGTGTTTTGTTGGATGGGTGGGGTTTGCGTGGCAGCCGCAGCGCCGTATGGAAGTGGGCGATGGGATGGGCGATGGAGCCGATGGCTGACGAGATCGATATCGAAACAGGCTTGCCGGACGGGGATGTTGATCTCGGCGATCTGGCCGCGCATCTGGGCTATAATCTGCGTCGCGCGCAGCTGGCGGTGTTCGCCGATTTTCATCGCAGCCTGGCGTCGTTGGATATTCGTCCGGCGCAGTATGGTGTTTTGCTGGTGCTGCGGCAGACGCCGGGGCTGCGGCAGAGCCAGGTGGCGGACGCGCTGGGCATCAAGCGGGCGAATTTCGTGACCCTGTTTGATGGCCTGCAGGCGCGTGGGCTGGCGCATCGGGTGCCCTCGGCGGAGGACCGGCGCGCGGTGCTGCTGTATCTCACGTTGGATGGCGAGCGGCAGATGGCGGTGATCGAGGCGCTGGTGGCCGAGCATGAGGCGCGTGTTGCCGCGGTGCTCGGCGAGACCGGGCGCGCGCAGTTGCTTGCGCTGCTCGGCAGGCTTCAGCAGCTCTAGGCTGATGGCTGGGCGCGCAGTGTCAGCCGATGCCGCGCGGAGGCGGATCGGATGATGCGCTACGACTGATTGAAACATTCAATCAGGTCCTGCGGCAGCGGCGATGACTTGATCCTGTTGGGGTCTTCGGGGTCGCGCACCGTCCAGACGCGCGTGTCGAAGCCTTCCACCGCGAGGTCGCCGTCGCGGTGCAGCACCTTGTGCTCGATGGTGAAGGAGCTGCGCTTGAACTCGGTGATCTGGCTGGCGACGGTGACGACATCGCCATAGCGGCAGGGGCGGGAGAATTTCGCCGAGGTCTGCACGCTGGGGAAGCCGGCGATCTGATATTTCGCCAGCAACTCGAATTTGGTGAGGCCGGTGGCGTGCTTGAACAGGGATGCCAGGCAGTTGTCGAAGATCTCGAAATAGCGTGGGTAGAACACGATCCCCGCGGGATCGCACATGCCCCACTCGATGGTGACGGAGCGGTGGTGCACAAGCATCAGCTGGGTCCTGTCCGGTCGGATTGGGCGCCGGTCTGTTGGGCGACGAATGCGTCGCTGGCGATGAGGATGTCGGCGTCGGGGGACTCGGCATACAGGCGCTCGACCAGGTCGGCGCGGTTGTCGAGCACGGCGCGCTGGTTGATCGAGCCTTTGTCGGTGAGTTCGCCGCGATCCAGCGAGAGGTCGCCCGGTATCACCAGCGCGCGCAGGGCACGCATCGAACTGCCGGTGGCGGAGGCGGCGTGGGCGCGGAGTTTTTCGGACAGCTGTTCGCGGAGTTTTGTCTTGTCCTCGGCGAGGGCGGCCGGGGTGAGCAGCAGCAGCAGGGCGAGATAGTCGCGGTTCGCGCCGGCGATCACCACGTCGCGGACATGCGGCGCGAACTGGGCGATCAGCTGGGTCCGCAGGGCGCCGACGGAGACCCAGGTGCCGGTGGTGAGTTTGAAATCCTCGTTGATGCGGCCATCGAAAATGAAGCCGCGGATGGGCTCGGCGGGGTCGGCGAAGCGCACCGCGTCCTTCATCATGTAGAAGCCCTCCTCGTCCACCGAGGCGGCGGTGAGCTCGGGCTGGCGCCAGTAGCCGGGGGTGACGGAGGGGCTTTTCAGGCGGAGTTCCAGCTTGCCGCCGGTGGGCACCAGCTTGAGCGTGACACCCGGGCCGGGCAGGCCGATCACGCCCGCGCCATGATATTCCTTGCAGGCGCCGACAGCGTAGGGGCCGGTTTCGGTCGAGCCGAGGCCGGTCATCATGTAGATCTTGCGGCCGGTGGTGGCGATGGCGAGTTCATCGAACTGCTTCCAGACATGGTCGGCGAGTGCCGCGCCGGCATAGAAGATCAGCTGCAGGCGTTTGAAGAAGGTCTCGCGCAGAACGGCATCGTTGCGCAGATGCGGCACCAGGTCCTCGAAGGCGCGCGGCATCGAGATGAAGATGGTTGGGCTGATCTCGCGCAGATTGCGCAGCGTTTCGCCGAAGCCGGCCGGGGTGGGACGGCCGTCATCGATGTAGAAGGTGCCGCCCTGGGCCAGAACGGTGCCGAAATCATGATTGCCGCCGGCGGTGTGGTGCCAGGGCAGCCAGTCCACCAGAACCGGCGGTGTTTCGGTGACGAAACGCCAGGTCTGGGCGATGATCTGCTGGTTGGAGCAGAGCATGCCGTGGGTGTTGATCACCGCCTTGGGCCAGCCGGTGGAGCCTGATGTGAACAGCAGTTTGGCGATGGTGTCGCCGCGAACGCGGGCGGCGGCTGTCTCCACCGCGTCGGTGGGTGTGGTCGCGAGCAGGCTGTCGAGCGTGGCGTGGGCGATGCCCTCGGGCCTGCCGGTGCCGACCACGAACATCGTTTCGGCCGGCAGCACCGCGCGGGCGGCGGTGGCGAAGCGGGCGCCGTCATTGGCGTAGACGAGGCCGGGGGTGGCGAGGCCGATCACGTGGCGCAGCTTGGCGTAGTCGGTGGCGAGCAGCGCGTAGGAGGGTGAGATCGGCGCGACGGGGATGCCGACATGCATCGCCGCGAGCGAGACGATCTGGAAGGCGATCTCGTTGCCCGACATGATCGCGACGGGGCGCTCGGCGGACAGGCCGAGATCGAGAAATGCCTGTGCCAGGCTACGCACCTTGCGGAGCATCTCGGCATAGGTGATGGATTGCCAGGTGCCGGTGGCGTCGCGCTGGCAGATGAAATCGCGGTCCGGCGCGTGGGCGGCCCAATGTTCCAGATATTCGGTGAAGCGGGCGCGATAGGGTGCCAGCGGCGTGGGGCAGGTGACGATCCAGCTGCCGTCGGCGCGCTGCTCGAAGGCGGCCTCCGCCGGGCGGAAGGCGATGTCGCGATACTGTGTTATGTGGGCCTCCCCTTCATCTGTGTGTGTGTCAGCTGCCGTCGTGTTTGACCCGGGCGGCGCGGCCGGCGAGGAATTCGGCGAGGCGGGCTTTGGCTTCCGGCGTGTCCTGCGCGATGGCGGCGGCCATCGATTCGATCAGCGAGCCGGTGGCGTGCGGTGCCTCGGCGGTGCGCGGCAGCGCGTGGATGATGGCGAAATTGGTCATTGGCGCGTTGGAGGCGGCTTTTTTCGCCAGCTCGATGCCCTTGGCGAGGCCGGTGCCGTTCGGCACGACATAGTGCGCAAGGCCGATCGCCAGGCCTTCGGCTGCGCCATAGGTGCGCCCCGTCAGCATCATCTCCTGCATGCGGGAGGCGCCGATCAGGCGGGAGACGCGCAGGGATGCGCCGCCGCCGACATAGATGCCGCGCACGCCTTCGGGCAGGGCGAAGAAGGTGCTCTCCTCGGCGACGCGGATGTGGGCGGTGGAGGCGAATTCCAGGCCGCCGCCGATGGTGGCGCCATGCAGCACGGCGACCACGGGTACGCGGCCGAACTCGATGGTCTCAAAGGCGCGGTGCCACACGCGGGAGTGCAGCATGCCTTCGTAAGAATTGGTGTCGGTGAGTGTTGTGAGATCGAGCCCCGCGCAGAAATTGCCGCCCTCGCCGTGCAGGACCACCGCGCCGATATGGGCGGGCAGCGTGTCGAAGAATCGGCTGATGCCATCGATGGTGATGTTGTCGATCGCGTTGCGCTTGTGCGGCCGATTGAGCGTGAGAATGGCAACATTCCCTTCCTCACGTGCCAGCAGGCTGTCCGGCAGATCGCCCATCCGTTCCCCCAAAATTCCAAAAGTTTTTTGTTTCTTTTTTTCAAAAAAGAAGCGCTTCCTTGCTTTGGTTATACCTCATATCTAATTCCGGTCAAACACGTCCGCCTGACGCGACACGGTGGTTGGGGGTTTCCACCATGCCGCATCAGGCGGTGCCTGGGATCAGCGCGTTTGTGGTGCGCTGGTGGCCCATTCGTGGGCGTGGACCAGGCCTTCATCGAATTGATCGTGATGGCGGCTGGGTTCGGCCTTGGTGTCGTGGAACTGCTCATGCTCGGTGGAGCCGGCCATGGCGGTGGTCGAGCTTTGGCCACCGGACGCGGTGGTGGCCACCGCATCGAACCAGCCGGTGCCCACTTCGCGCTGATGGCGGGTGGCGGTGTAGCCGCGCGCCTCGGCGGCGAATTCCGCCTGTTGCAGCTCGGAATAGGCGGCCATGCCGCGCCTTGCATAGTCGTGTGCGAGGTCGAACATCGACAGGTTCAGGCTGTGGAAGCCGGCCAGGGTGACGAACTGGAACTTGTAGCCCATCGCGCCGATGGCGCGCTGGAAGTCGGCGATCTTCTCGGGGCTGAGCTTTTTCAGCCAGTTGAAGCTGGGTGAGCAGTTATAGGCGAGCATCTTGCCGGGGAACTGGCGGTGGATTTCGTTGGCGAAGCGCTCGGCCTCCTCCAGGTTGGGCTCGGAGGTTTCCCACCAGAGCAGGTCGGCATAGGGCGCGTAGGCGAGCGAGCGGGCGATGGCGTATTCGACACCGACGTTCTGCTTGATGCGGAAGAAGCCCTCGGCGGTGCGCTCGCCGGTGAGGAAGGGGCGGTCGCGCTCGTCCACGTCGGTGGTGAGGAGTTGGGCGGCGTGGCTGTCGGTGCGGCAGAGCAGGATGGTGCTCACGCCCTCGACATCGGCGGCGAGGCGGGCGGCGTTGAGGGTGCGGATGTGCTGGCTGATCGGCACCAGCACCTTGCCGCCGAGATGGCCGCATTTCTTTTCGCTGGCGAGCTGGTCTTCGAAATGCACGCCGGCCGCACCGGCCTCGATCATGTGGCGCATCAGTTCGAAGGCGTTCAGCGCGCCGCCGAAGCCGGCCTCGGCGTCGGCGATGATCGGGGCCATCCAGTGGGTGGTGTCGTTCTGGTTCTCCAGATGGGCGATCTGGTCGGCGCGGCGCAGGGCATTGTTGATGCGCTTGACCACGTTGGGCACCGCGTCCACCGGGTAGAGCGACTGGTCGGGATACATTTCGCCGGCGGTGTTGGCGTCGGCGGCGACCTGCCAGCCGGAGAGGTAGATGGCCTTGAGGCCGGCCTTCACCTGTTGCAGGGCCTGGCCGCCGGTCATCGCGCCGAGCGTGTTCACATAGGGCTCGGTGCGCAGCAGGTGCCACAGGCGCTGGGCGCCCATCTCGGCGAGGGTGTGGCGCACGCGGAAGGAGCCGGTGAGGCGGGCGACTTCGGCGGGGCTGTAGTCGCGTCGGATGCCGTCGAAGCGGCCGGGGTCCTGCGGGAGTCCGCCGGAGAGGCCGTCAGGCGAGCGGGTGGGCTGGATGCGCATGGTCGTGTCCTCGATTTGGCCGGTGTGGGCCGGCGGTGGGGTGTGAGTGAATAATTCACCTTGCATCGCAGCGTGTCATTCCGAATATTGCGCTAGAGCCTGCAAGAACGTAGCGATCTTCACAGATCGGCCTGTAAAGTTGTAAAGTTTGTGAAGTTTTCACAGGAGGGCTGAGGCGATGAGCAAGCCGTTGATCGGCCGCACGGTGCGCCGTTTGCGCGGCGAGCGTGGCCTGGCGCAGCAGGCGCTGGCGGCGCGGCTGGGGGTGTCGGCGAGCTATCTGAACCTGATTGAGCATGACCAGCGGGCGGTGACGGCCTCGCTGCTGATCAAATTGTCCGAGGTGCTGGAGGTCGATCTGGCGGCGCTGTCGGGCAGCACCGAGCGGCAGCTGGAGGCCGGGGTGCGCGAGGTGTTCGCCGACCCGCTGATCGGGGCGGACGCGGTGCCGGACGAGGAGATCGCCGCGCTGGCCACGCAATCGCCGAACGCGGCGCGGGCGTTGCTGGCGCTGTATCGCAGCTGGCGGATCGCGCGCGAGGATGCCTCGGGCATCGCGTTGCCGTCGGGACGACGGATCCTGTTGCCGCATGAGGAGGCGCGGGATGCGTTTCATGAGCGGACCAATTATTTTCCGGCCCTGGAAGCGGCGGCGGATGCGATCCGCGCGGCGATCGGCGAGGTGCCGGCGGTGTCCTATCCGGCGGCGATGGCGCAGCGCCTGGCGGATGCGCATGGGGTGGTGGTGCGCGGCATGCCGGGCGAGGGCGAGCATCGGCGCTTCGACCCGGCCACCCGCACGCTGTTCCTGTCGGAGCGGCTCACCCATGGCAGCCACGCCTTTCAGCTGGCCTTTCAGCTGGTGCTGCTGGAGGCGCGCGCGACCATCGAGGATGTGATTGGCGAGATCGCGCCGAGCACGGAGGATGCGGCCTCGCTGCTGCGGCTGGGGCTGTTGAACTACGCGGCGGCGGCGTTGCTGATGCCGTATGGGCCGTTCGCGACCGCGGCGCGGGCGTTGCGGCATGATCTGGCGGCGTTGGCGGATCGGTTCGCGGTGAGTTTCGAGCAGGCGGCGCAGCGGCTGTCGTCGTTGCAGCGGCCGGATGCGCGGGGGGTGCCGTTCTTTTTTCTGCGGGTGGATCCGGCGGGGAATGTGTCGAAGCGGTTTTCGGCGGCGGGGTTTCCGTTCGCGCGGTTTGGCGGGTCGTGCCCGAAATGGATCGTGCACCGGGCGTTCGCCACGCATGGGCAGATCCAGGTGCAGGTGGCGGAACTTCCCGACGGGGCGCGGTTTCTGACCATTGCGCGCACGGTGATCGGCAAGAGCGCCTGGGGCGAGCCGCCCCCGGCGCATGTGGTGGCGATCGGCTGCGACATCGCCCATGCCGGCGAACTGGTCTATGCGGACGGGCTGGATCTGGGCGCGGCGGCGGTAGGGATTGGGCTGTCATGTCGGCTGTGCGATCGCGCGGCCTGCGGCAGCCGGGCGTTTCCACCGTTGGAGCATCGGCTGGCGTTGGACCCGCATACCAAGGCGGCGAGCCCGTATCGCTTCGTCAAACCGTAAAACGGGCCAGTGCTCTTGACGGGCCAGTGCTCTCGAGCTGACGGGTGGTCTTGACCTGACGCGGCGTCGGGGTGAGCCTTGCGGCATGACCGACGCTCTCGCCTTGCATTCGTCCTTGCTGACGCTGGACAGCCACATCGACATTCCCTGGCCCTCGGGGCCTGACCCGCACACCGAAACGAACCGGCGGGTAGATCTGCCGAAGATGCGGCGGGGGCATCTGACGGTGGGGTGTTTCGCCGCCTATGTGCCGCAGGGGCCGCGCACGCCGGTGGGGCGGGCGGCGGCGAAGGACCGGGCGCTGGCGATGCTGGCGGCGATCAACGGGATGGCGCGCGAGGAGCCGGGGGCTGTGGTGCGCGTCGCCAGCCGGGTGGACGACATTCGCGCCGGGGTGGCGGCGGGTGCCACGGTGGTGATGCCGGCGGTGGAGAATGGCCACGCGCTGGGCGGCGATCTGGCCACGCTCGCGCAGTTCGCCGCGTTGGGCGCGCGCTATATGACGCTGTGCCATAACGGGCATAATGATCTGTGCGATTCGGCCAATCCACGCGCGGATCTGCAGGATGGCGCGGTGCTGCATGGCGGGTTGTCCGGCATGGGGCGTGAGGCGATCGCCGAGATGGGTCGGCTGGGGATGCTGGTGGATGTGTCGCATCTGTCGCGCCAGGCGATGCTGCAGGCGGCGACGGTGGCGAGAACGCCTGTGGTGGCCACGCATTCCTGCATTCGGGCGTTGTGCGATGTGGCCCGCAACATGGATGATGCGCAGCTGGATGCGTTGCGGGATGCGGGGGGACTTATCCAGATCACCGCGGTGTCGGCGTTTTTGCGCCCGCGGGCCAGGCCGGACCAGGTTGCGGTGGCGGATTTTGTTGATCACATCGATTACGCGATCGGACGGATCGGTTTGGATCATGTGGGGATCAGCAGCGATTTCGATGGCGGTGGTGGTTTTTCCGGCTGGCATGATGCCGGCGAGAGCATGAATCTCACCGTGGAGTTGGTGCGTCGCGGCTACACCGCGGAGGCGATTGCCGCGTTGTGGGGCGGTAATTTCTTGCGGTTGCTGGGCGCCGCCGAAGCCGCCGCGGGCTGATGTTCAAAAGTCTGTAGCTTCTTTTTTCAACAAAGGCGCGCTTGCTTCTCTTACTCGCGCTTCTCTTACTGGGGCCAGTGCCCGCCTAGAGCTTCGGTGACCTGCTCGCACGCCTTTCGCAGGCTTGTTGCGATGTGGCCATCCTCGCTTGGCGGGAAACTTTCATGGGCGAGCGCGGTGGCGACCAGTGCCAGCCGCCCTTGCAGATCGAACACCGGGCAGGCGATGGCGCGCAGGCCGGGGATGACGCTGCCGGCCACGCTTGCCGCACCGTCGGCGCGCACGCGGGCGCGGATGGCGGCGAAATCGACGCCGGGTTTGGCCGCCTGCGCCATCGCGGCCATGGCAGGCGTGTCACCCCAGCCGAGGAACACCATTCCACTGGCGGAATGCATCAGCGGCAGCACCGAGCCCAGTGCGAGGGAGGTGATCACCGGCGGGTTGCCGGCGAACCAGCGCACCACGGTGGGGCCGGCCTCGCCGAGCACGGCGAGCAGCACGGTGCGGCGCGAGTCGCGCGCGAAGGCGGCGAAGGCCTCGTCGGCGCGGGCGAAAATGTCGAGCCGGGCGAGCGCGTTCAGGCCCAGGCGGATCGCGCCGGAATCGAGATCATACAGGCCGGAACTGGCATCCTGCTTGGCCATGCCGGTGGCGAGCAGGCTGGCGAGATAGCGATGCGCCTGGCTGGCGGACAGGCCGGCGGCCTGCGCCACGGTGGATAACGGCACCGGGCCGCCACACGCGCCCAACGCGGCGAGCACGCGCAGGCCGGTTTCGACGGATTGGATGCCTCGGCGGCGGGACGTGGGTTTGGGGGAGACGGCCATGGGGCAACTCTTGTTGGGAGACCGGACAACGGGACGAAGATGGTCTTTTTTGAAAGGAAGAAGCAAAAACCTTGGTTAGTTTGGCGGTGGCGGGAGGGCCAGCAACCGGGCGATCAAAGCAGACAGATCGGCGGCGGCCAGGTTGAAATTCCAGAAGCGGGGTTCTGGCAACTCTACGAGTTGCCTGGCCGCTGGGGTGTCGGTGACATGTGATGGGTCGGGCAGCAGCAGCGGCGGCGGATCCTCGACGAAGTCTTCGCTGTCGTAGATGTGCAGATCGTGGCGGTTGACCAGGTTCCAGGCGCTGGTGATGGCAAGGCCCGGGCGCTTCGCCACCCAGGCATATTTCGCCAGGCCGGCGCCCCAGATGCAGATGTGAAACGATGCCGCCATGGCCCATCGGATGCTCTCCATCAGCGGCGCGCCGAGATTGTCGATGATCTCGATGGGCGCGTCGGCCAGCGCGGCGCGCAGGCCGGTGACGACATCGCGCTCGGCCTGCAGGGGTGACGCGGCGGCGCGGTTCCAGTGCACGCCGAGCCAGGTGCCGGTTGGGGCGTGGGGATTGTCGTTGTGTCCGTCGACAACAAGGGTGAATGGGCCGGATTGTGCGAGGATCTCGCGCGCGAGGCCGGCGAACAGGCCCACCAGATCATTCGCGGTGCGGTTTTCCGTTCTTGGATTGACCAGAACGACGCGGTCGTGACGGCCATGCGGCAGCGCGCGGCCGGCCTGCATCGCCGCGCGGATGCGTGCCGACAGGGCGG
>CAIVDX010000318.1 GCA_903904805.1 uncultured Rhodospirillales bacterium | reverse complement strand
GTGCGCACCGATCGGAAGGCGTTGCAGTGCCCGCATCGCTAAATTGCGCTTGACCATGGTGGTTTGATAGCGCTCTGCATCTTCGACGCTGTACGGAGGGTCCGCCAGCACCAAATCGTAATTTTCAAGCGGCACACTCCGGAGTGTCTGAGCGTTATCCACATACGTCGGGTGAAACTCAGCGTTGATATCGACGGTGTCGCCTGGGAAAGCAGTCAAATCCACTTTGCCACTGAATAGGTGCAACGTCCGCTTTTTATCAGGGAACAGCGCACGCACGCGTCGCAGATAACCGGCCGGGTAGCCGCCGTAGTACTCCGACTTCACGCGATAGTCGTTTCCCATGATCCATGTGCCGACAACGCGACCGTCGGCAGCTACGAACAGACTCTTGGGAAACCCAGTTTCCCGGACATAGTTGGCGATGCGTTGCTCCCAGTGCATGGCATTACCCTCCAACTTCGTCTGAGACACCTGCATCGGCATCTCTCTTGCCAAGAATCTTCGCGAGACGTTGTAGCAGGACATCTTCGTCCACCTGCATCGCCAACGCCAAATCGCTAAAGGCAATTGCATTCGGGGACGGCTGATCATTGTCGTTGACGTGGCGTGTTGCCGAACAACTCTCGCATAAGCCGTTCGGCGATGTGCCGCACTCAGACTTGCATCGCTGGCATTTCAGAATCATTCGCGGCATGACGTCTGCCTCCCGTTTCGCGGTACAGTTTTGGCAGGTGTCTGCGCAAAAGTACAGAACGAATCTACAACGTACCTAAACGTACATTGGGACTCTGCAATGAGGTACATGGGCGGCTCGGTCAGACATGCTGCGCCCGCTGCCAATATCCCGCCCAAACCCGGCTGACTGGATGCGCCAGCGCCGCGCCCGTTGCGGCGGTATTCCCCGCCGACGAGCCGCACCTCACGAGGCGAGTTCCCGATCCGCACGCAGGGCGATACGCTCGCTGCCCATGGACCCCGCACCACCCCCAATCCAAGTCAACCGTGCCCCCGTCCTGACCCTCTGGGCAACTGCGGTCGCAGAGCGGCTCGGCCACCCACCTGATACAGCGCTGACCCTCGGCAGATTCGTCGCGGGGTCCAGCGCGCGCGCAAAGGCCCGACGTCTCGGAATTATGGACGAAGCCCTGGACGCAGCCGAGAGGCACGCACATGCGGCGGCTTTGAAGCCACACCGTCAAACGGTTCGCCTGCTCGGCCGAGACATCCCGGTGCTGGTCGGCGGTGATGGCGCACTGCGCGCTGAGGATGACGGCAAACCTGCATCGGCTAGGAGTGTCCAGACCTACATCGCGCAGGCGTTCGGCGATCGGCTGGGCGAGGCCCGTGCGGTGATGGAGGTCTTGGCCGCGTCGCGATGCAGGATGGCGAGGCGACGTTGTCCCGTTGAGACGTCCCTGTACCCGAGGAGAGAGCCGAAGCCGCGAGCAACTTGATCGTTCATGGCGGCGCAATGTGTTATCCAGTCATCGCATACGGTCGCGAGACCTCTGCGACTACAGCGATCCGGATCGCCACACGAATGCATTTCCATGCTGCAACGCTGGATGACATCCTGCGGGAACTCTATCCCGTCCTGATGGAGCGGGGCGCGCCCGTGGCCGCGTCGCGTGGCGCGAACAGCGAGCTTATTGGCGTGCAGCTTGAGCTCGATACCCCGCGCGCCCGGCTCAGCCGGACCGAGACACGCGGTCGGCCTTTCAGCGCTCTCGGCGAATTCCTTTGGTACCTGACCGCGGACACCCGCCTGGACTTCATCCGGCCTTATATTCCGGCGTACGCTGTGGACTGCGACGACGGCCTGACGGTCCACGGCGGTTACGGCCCGAGGATC
>CAIVDX010000317.1 GCA_903904805.1 uncultured Rhodospirillales bacterium | reverse complement strand
CGCCAAACAGAGGCTGGACAGGCCCGAAACGCTTCACTATACCCCCGCCAGCCGACGACGCAGCGCGACGCGGCCGACGCCCAGGTAGCTCAGTTGGTAGAGCATGCGACTGAAAATCGCAGTGTCGGTGGTTCGATTCCGCCCCTGGGCACCATCCCCTCGCCTTTGACCCTTCTCGGACCCCCGATCGTCCCATGTTGACTCTGATTGCGCTGATCGAGTTCGGGTTGCTGCTGGCCTATCTCCATTTGCTGTATCGCATCACCCAGCTTGTGGAGATGCCGGATGATCCCCTCTGGAACGGCGATCGACGCGCACTGAATCACACCATGATCCGCTGGATGGCCATCATCGTGGTCACCTGCCTGCTGCTCGCGTTCGCCCTCAGCATGAGCCAAACGGTGGACAGCTCCTATCCGAGCCTGCGCCCCTTCGTGTTCGGCGTCACCCTGCTGTGCGCGCTGGCATTCTGGCCGGTGCGACGCCGCGTGGCGGTGCTTGGCAAAGCGATCCATGCCGCACCGGGCGCCCATTAGCCAATCAACCCTCCCGTAAGACTTGCCGGCGCAGACTGCGCCGATGCACGCCATTGCCGACCCCGAAACCATCGACCTGCTCGCCAGCGCGACGCGGCTGCACCGTGCCGGCGCACTCGATCAGGCCGCCTCGCTCTACGAACAGGCCCTCGCCCGCGCGCCGCGTCACGCCGCCGGCTGGTTCCTCGCCGGCGCACTCGCGCTCAGCCGCGGCCGGCCTGACGAGGCGAACCGGTTGCTCGCCCGCGCGCTGGAGCTTCGGCCGGATCATCCCGCCACCCTGGCCAGCGCGGCGGAAACAGCGCTGCGTCTGGAGGATCCGGCCCGCGCCGCGCAGCTCGCCGAGGCACTTCTGCTCCAATGCCCCAACAGCGTGCCGGGCTGGTTCATTGCCGGAACCGCGCGCCTCAATCTGGGCGACAATGATGGCGCCGCTGCCGCACTGCGGCGCTGCCTGCGCCTCGCACCCGCCCATGCCGGCGCGCATCAGAATCTGGCCAACGCGCTGCTCGGGCAGGACGACATGGCCGGCGCGCTGCTGCATGCCCGCGCCGCCTGCGCGCTGGCGCCTGACTCCGCGCCCGCACTTGCCGATCTCGGTCACATCCTCATCCGCGCCGGCCAGTGGGACGAGGCGGCGTTCTCCTGCCATGAAGCGCTCCGGCACGACCCTCAGCTGGCCGAGGCGCACTGGACGCACGGCATCGCCAACCTGCTCGCCGGCAACTGGCTCGTCGGCTGGGCCGAGTATGAATGGCGCCGCCGCCATCCCCACTATATCGGCCATTTCCGCAGCCTGCCCACGCCCTGCTGGCGCGGCGAGGCGCTCGTCGGCAAAACCCTGCTCATCACCGCCGAGCAGGGGCTGGGCGACGCCATCATGCTTGCCCGCTATCTGCCCGAGCTCGCCCATCGCGGCGCACGGTGCGTTCTGGAATGCGATGCCGGCCTGATCCCGCTGCTGGGTCAGCTCGCCCCCTGCTCGGCGCGTGGCGTTTCGCTGCCAGCGCATGATGTGTGGGTGGACCAGATGAGCCTGCCGCATCGCTTCGCCACCACACCAGAGACGGTCGCGGGGGCGGCGGGCTATCTGCGGCCCGATCCGGTGCGGGCCGCGGGCTGGGCGGCCAGGCTGCCGGCCGGCCGACGCATCGGCCTCGTCTGGGCCGGCAACCCGGCACACCAGGATGACCGCCTGCGCAGCCTGCCCGCCGCCCTGCTCGGCACGCTGCATCCGCCAGCGGGCAGCCACCTGATCTCGCTGCAAGTCGGCCCCCGCGCCGCGGACGCCTTAGGCCTGCCCGGACTGCACGATGCCTCCGCCGCGCTGACCGATTGGGCCGAGACCGCCGCCCTGCTGGCCAATCTCGATCTGCTGATCACCATTGACAGCGCGGTCGCCCACTGCGCCGGCGCGCTGGGCGTGCCGACCTGGCTGCTGCTGCCTTTCGTGCCGGATTGGCGCTGGCTCCCCGGCCGCGACGATACGCCCTGGTATGACAGCCTGCTGCTGCTGCGCCAGCCAGCCCCCGGCGACTGGGCGAGCGTGATCGACCGGGCGAACACGCTGCTGATCCAAGCCACAGCACCTGCCAGGACTGACCTTCTTTTCTGAAAAAAGAAGCAAAACGTTCGAACCTCAAGAGAAGAAGCGGTTGCCCGGCCGCGCCAGGCCGAGATTCTCCCGCAAGGTCTTGCCCTCGTAATGCGTGCGCAGAATGCCCCGGCGCTGCAGTTCCGGGACCACCTGATCCACAAAATCGTCAAGCCCCATCGGCATCGTCGGGAACTGGATGGTAAAGCCGTCGCACGCAGCGCTCTCCAGCCATTCCTGCATGCCATCGGCGATCTCGGTCGGCGTGCCCATGAAGCAATGCCCGCCATAGGCGCCGATCCAAGCGGCCAGCTGCCGCACCGTGGCGTTGTTCGCCTTCGCATAGGCCAGCACCCGATCCCGCGCGCTTTTTGACGCATTGGTCTCCGGAATCTCCGGCAGCGGCGCGTCCAGATCAAAGCCCGAGGCATCGCAGCCCAGCGCGATCGACAGCGAGGCGATGCCGCTGTCCGAATGCACCAGGCTGTCCAGAAGCGCCTTCTTGTCGATCGCCTCCTGCCGGGAGGAGCCCACAATCACCATCGCGCCCGGCATGATCTTCAGCTGATCCGGATGCCGCCCCACCGCCGGCATCCGCCCCTTCACATCGGCGTAGAAGGCGCGCGCGGCGGCGATGTTGCCGCCTGCGGCGAAGATCACCTCGGCGGTCTCAGCGGCCAGCTGCCGGCCGGCCTCCGACGCGCCGGCCTGCACGATCACCGGCCAGCCTTGCACCGGACGTGCGACGTTCAGCGGCCCGCGCACCTTGAAATACTCGCCCTTGTGATCGAGCACATGCAGCTTGTCCGGGTCGAAATACACCCCGGCCTCGACATCGCGGACAAACGCGTCATCCGCCCAGCTGTCCCATAATCCGGTGACGACATCATAGAACTCGCGCGCCCGCTTGTAGCGCTCGGCATGCTCCATATGCTCATCCATGCCGAAATTCAGCGCCGCATCGGGGTTGGAGGTGGTGACCACGTTCCAACCGGCGCGGCCGCCCGAAATATGGTCGATCGAGGCGAATTTGCGCGCGATGTGATAAGGCTCGTTGAATGTGGTGGACGCCGTGGCGATCAACCCGAGATGTTCGGTGACAGCTGCAAGCGCGGGCAGCAGGCTCAGCGGCTCGATCGAGGTGACGGTCGCGCTGCGCTTCAGCGCCGCCATCGACATGTTCAGCACCGCCATATGGTCGGCCATGAAAAATGCATCGAACCGGCCGCGCTCCAGCGTCTGCGCATAGCGCTTGAGATGCTGGAAATTGGTGTTCGCGTCGGTGGTCGCCCCCGGATAGCGCCA
Organism: uncultured Rhodospirillales bacterium; assembly: GCA_903904805.1. GTDB lineage: Bacteria > Pseudomonadota > Alphaproteobacteria > Acetobacterales > Acetobacteraceae > CAIVDX01. The sequence continues at coordinate 577 of CAIVDX010000317.1, read as the reverse complement.
CCAGGCGGTGTGCAGGCTCACCGGCCGCATGAACGCGCACAGCCGCATCTTTCCGTCCGACATCTTCAGCCCCTTCGCTGTTCGCAGGCATCGTGGCACCGTCGTGCGGCTGGCATCATCGTTGCAGGCACAAAACCGCCATCAGCGCCACGAAGGACATTCTGACCGCGATGCCAGGCACCGTCCACACCAGCGCCAACACCAACCAGTCGGGCCTGCTCGCCTCGCCGGCGCGCAACCTCACCTTCGGCCTGATCTTCATGCTGGTGGTGATGGTCGGCGCGGTGATCGCCTATGTCGCCGCCGGCTGGAGCCTGGGTGACGCCGTCTACATGGTGATCATCTCCGTCTACACCGTGGGCTATGGCGAGGTGCACGCGATCGACACCCCGCTGCTGCGCGGCATCACCATCTCGACCATCGTGCTCGGATGTACCGGCGTCATCTTCCTCACCGGTGCGCTGGTTCAATACATCACCCTCAACCAGATCAACCAGGTCTTTGGGATCAAGCGCATGACAGCCCAGATCGACAAACTGACCAATCACATCATCCTGTGCGGCTACGGCCGCATCGG
>CAIVDX010000316.1 GCA_903904805.1 uncultured Rhodospirillales bacterium | reverse complement strand
GGAACGCGTTGGCGGCGTATTTGGTGAGCTCGGCGGCCTCCAGCCCGGTGAACACGATCGGCGCCTCGATCAGATAAAGCGGGCGGTAGAGCGTGCGCATCACCGTCTGCGCGCGCTCGGTCTCGCAGCCGATCACCACGCGGTCCGGCCGCATGAAATCGCCGATGGCGCTGCCCTCCCGCAGAAATTCCGGGTTGGAGGCGACATCGAACTCCAGATCCGGCCGCACCTCTCGGATGATCTCCTTGATCTTCTGCCCGGTGCCGACCGGCACGGTGGATTTGGTGACGATCACCGCATAGCCGGTCAGCGCGCGGGCGATCTGGGCGGCGGCGGCATACACATAGGTGAGGTCGGCATGGCCATCGCCGCGCCGGCTGGGGGTGCCCACGGCAATGAACACCGCCTCCACCCCGGCAACCGCAGCGGCAAGATCGTCGCCGAAGGTCAGCCGGCCGGCGGCGACATTCTCCGCCACCAGGCCATCGAGGCCAGGCTCGTAGATCGGCATGCGCCCCTCGCGCAGCGCGGCGAGCTTCGCGGCGTCGGTTTCCACCACCGCGACATCGAGGCCGAACTCGGCAAAGCAGGCGCCCGAGACAAGCCCGACATAGCCGCCGCCAATCATCGCGATGCGCATGCAAGACCCCTCATCGAAGCTGTGCGGCCATGGATCGCCCTGCGGGCCGCTGTCATCACGGTCCTATCCGGCAACGCCGTGCTTGGCAAAGCCCGCCGCGCGCATGGCGGAGGGCGTGGCGGTGCGGGCCGGCCCGGCAGGGAACCGGGCCGGCCGCGCGGCGCCTCAGACCACCGGGGTGAGCAGTTCACCCAGATGGTCGATGGTGATCTTGATGAAGTCGCCGGAATTGAGAAACACGCCGCTCTCATTGCCGGTGCCCGCCGGCGTGCCGGTCATGATCACATCGCCCGGATACAGCGTGAGCTTCTCCGACAGATGCGATATCTGGTCAGCAATGTTGAAGATCATCGATCCCGAGTTGGAGTTCTGCTTCAGCTCGCCATTCACATACAGCTTGATCGCCAGGTTCATCGGATCGGCGATGTCCTCGGCCGGCACGATCCACGGCCCGAGCGGCAGCGAGCCGTCGAAATTCTTGTGCGCCAGCCAGTCCATCGCGAACGGCGAGGTCGGCGGCACGCCCTTGCGGTGGCCGAGATCGCGCGCCGAGAGATCGTTGCCGATGCAATAGCCGGCGATATACTGATAGGCGTCCTCGACCGACACATCCTTCGCCTGCTTGCCGATCACCACGGCAAGCTCGGCCTCCCAATCCACGCGCTTGGCCGCCTTGGGCAACGGCACGGTCTGGCCGGGGTTGGAGAGCGAGCGCGCGCCCTTCATGAAGAACCACGCCTTCAGCCCGGCCTCCTTCGGGTTCGGACCCAGCGGAGTGCCGTTCACCGCGGCCATGGCGGCGGCATGGTCGGCATAGTTCGCACCGGCACAATAGATCTGCGCGGGCGCGGCGAGCGGCGCCAGCAGCTTGGCATGCTCGAGCGGGATGGCGGCTCCCAGCGCGGGGGCCGCGGCCAGCCTGGCCTTCCACTCGCCCCAGCCCTGCAGCACATCCATGATGCGCACCGGCGTGGCCGAGCCGACGCAGGTGGCGACGTCATAGACCTGGCCATCGACCAGCAGGCCCGCCCGGGCGCCGTCGACACCGGTGTAATTGACCAGACGATAGTTTTTCATGGACCGTGTTTCCCCCAAGGCTGCAAGCGCTGATTGATCGGGCGCGATGATGCACGGAAGCCGGTCCACGGCAAGGCTGGCGCGGTTGGGAAAATGGTTATAACCTATATCTAATGCATCAGGGAGGAGAGCCGAAATGGCCCAGAAAGTGATCGTCACCGTCGCCCCCACCGGCGGCATGGCCAACAAGTCGCAGAACCCGAACCTGCCGACCCAGCCGCATGAGATCGCCGAGCAGGTGATCGAATGCTATAACGAGGGCGCATCGGTCTGCGCGCTGCATGCCCGCCTGCCCAACGACCAGGCCACCTGCGACCCTGAAATCTACGGCGCGATGAACCAGATGATTCGCGACAAGTGCGACATCATCATCAACAACTCCACCGGCGGCGGCGTGGATGGCGAGATGACGCGCGACATCCGCCCCAATCTGGGTGAGATCATCTTCGAGCAGCGCATGCGCGGGCTCGATGCGCCGCATTGCGAGATGGCGACGTTCGATTGCCACACCATCATGGCGCAGTTCCATGGCCGCAATCTGCTGATGCTCACCCCGTCGGATCTGTGCACGGAGATGGCCGAGAAGTTCAAGCTGCGCGGCATCAAGCCGGAATGGGAAGTCTTCTCGCTCGCCCATCTGCTGCAGGACACGACCCGCCTGATCAAGGCCGGCTACGACAAGCCACCTTATTTCATCAACATGGTTCTCAACACCATGGGCTTCCAGGGCGGCTATCCCTACTCGCCGAAGATCGTGCAGAGCTTCATCGATCATCTGCCCGAGCAGAGCGTGTTCTGCGTCAGCGCCATCGGCCCGGCCCAGCTGCCGGCGACCACGCTGGCGGTGCTGATGGGCGGCCATATCCGCGTCGGGCTTGAGGACAACAATTATTACAAGCGCGGCGAGCTCGCCACCAACGCGCAGCTGGTGCGCCGCGCGGTGCGCATCATCCGCGAACTGGGCGCCGAACCGGCGACGGCGGCGGAGGCGCGCGAGATTCTCAACCTCGCGCCGGTGAAGACCGGCGACAAGCCGCGCCTTCACGCCGCCTGACCAGGCCGCCGCGCGCTCTCAGCCGAGGCGCGCGGCATGCCGCTTGACAGTACAATCCTGTACGGTTCAGTCTCCCGCCATCGATCCGGCCAAGACCGGACGCACGGGAGGCGGCGATGGAATTCTACCTCGGCACCGATGTCGGTGGCACCTTCACGGATCTGTGGGTGGCCGATCAGCATGGCCGCGCGCGGGTGTTCAAAAGCCCCACCACCGAGGATGTGATGACCGGCGTGCTGGATGTGATCCGGCTCGCCGCCGCCAGCTTCGATTTGAGTTTCGAGCAGTTCTGCTCTGGCATTGTGCGGTTCGGCCACGGCACCACGGTGGGGCTGAACGCGCTGCTCACCGGGCGCGCGGCGCGCTGCGGGGTGATCACCACGGCCGGCTTCGGCGACACACTGGAAATCGGCCGCATGCGCCGGCTGACCTCGGGCCTGTCCGAACTGGAAGTCACTGATTTCTACAAACATAATCGCTACGGCCCGATCGTGGCGCGCGAGTTCGTGGCTGAAGTTGTCGAGCGCATCGACGCCAACGGCACGGTGATCCGACCGCTGGATGAAGCCGGCGCGCGCGCGGCGATCAGCGCGCTGATACAGCGCGATGTCGCCGCCTTCGCCATCTGCACATTATGGGCAACCGCCAACCCGGTGCACGAGCTGCGGCTGCGCGACCTGGTGCGCGAGTTGGCGCCCGATGCGTTCGTCACGTTGGGCCATGAGATTTCGCCGGCGGTGGGCGAATATGGGCGAATGTCCACCGCGGCGGCGAATGCCGCGCTGGGGCCGGTGGCCGGCGGCTATCTGGCAAAGCTGCAGGCCTCGCTGCAATCCTCCGGCATGACGGTGCCGGTGCTGATGATGACCAATGCCGGCGGCGTGCTGCCGACCAACGTGCTGTCCGACCGTCCGGTCTATGCGCTGTTCTCCGGTCCCGCGGCCGGCGTGATCGGCAGCCAGGCGATCGGTGCGCGGCTGGATGAGAGGAATATTCTGACAACCGACATTGGCGGCACCAGCTTCGATGTCGGCGTGATCGTCGATGGCAAGCCGGTGATGCGGCGGGAGATCTCGGTGGCCGGCACCGATCTGCGCGTGCCCTCGATCGATGTCGATTCGATCGGCGCCGGCGGCGGCTCGATCGCCTCGGTGAAGTTCGGAAATCTGCAGGTGGGGCCGGCAAGCGCTGGATCGCGCCCGGGTCCGGCCTGTTACGGGCGCGGCGGTGTGCTGCCCACCGCCACCGATGCGGACCTGGTGCTGGGTGTGCTCGACCCCAATAATTTCATCGGCGGGGCGATGAAGCTCGATGTCGCCGCCGCCGAACGCGCGATCCGTGAGCATGTCGCCGAGCCGCTGGGCGTGGATGTGCTTGAGGCCGCCTGGGGGATTCGCGAGGTGCTCGATGCGAAGATGTCCGCGCTGCTGCGCCGCGCCACGATCGAGCGCGGGCATGATCCCCGTGAATTCGTGCTGCTGGCCAATGGCGGCGCGGGGCCCAGCCATGCCTGGGCGCTGGCGCGGGAACTCGGTCTGCCGAAATTCGTAGTGCCCGCCGCGGCCACCGCCCAATCGGCCTTCGGCTGCGCGAATTCCGGCTTGGGGCTGACACGCGAAAGCGCGGTCTATCTGCGTGCCAGCGCGGGCGTGCGACCGCCTGCCTCCGCACTTGTGGCACTTGATGCCGAGCTTGCCCGCCTCGCGCGCGACACCGAGGCCTCGCTGCGCGATGCCGGCGCGCGCGGTGAGATCGTCGTCGAGCGGCTGCTGTCGATGCGCTATCGCGGCCAGACCAACACGATGGACATCTCCGTTGCCGCCGGCACGTTCGACGAACCGGCCTTCGCCGACGCCGCGCGTCGTTTCGAGAAGGAATACGAAACCCTGTTCGGCCGCGGCGCCACCTACAGCTCCGCCGGCTTCGAGGTGATGGGGGCCCGCGTGACCGCGCATGGCGCGCTGCCACCGCCGCCTCTGGTGGCCGCCGGCGAGGCGTTGGTCGCCTCCGGCTCGCGCAAAATCCTGTTCGATCTCAAACAGGGACCGGTGGACACCGCAATCTGGCGCACCTCCTATCCGCCGCCAGGTGCCGAGGTGGCGGGGCCGGCGATCATCGAGTTCCCTGGCCAGAGCGTGGTTGTTCCGCCCGGTGGCCACGCGCGTGCCGACGCGTTCGGCAATCTTCATGTGAGTGTCGCATCATGAGCGCCATCAATCCCGTCATCTATGAGGTGATCCGCTCGCGTCTGCTGGCCGCGACGGAAGAGATGCGCATTGCGCTGCAAAGCGTGTCGGGCTCGCCCACCGTCACCGAGGCGTCGGACTTCTTCACAGGCCTGGTCCTGCCG
>CAIVDX010000315.1 GCA_903904805.1 uncultured Rhodospirillales bacterium | reverse complement strand
CCTCCACCGCGCATGCGATGGCCTTGCCGCGCCTGCGGGTGCGCTCGGCGACCGGCGCGGAACTCACCCCGTACACCACGTTCCATTGCGGCCCGAAGCGGCCGGGCGATCTCGACGGGCCAGAGGAATTCCACATCGTGCTGGTGGATAACGGCCGCAGCAAAATGCTCGCCGAGGGGCTGGCGGACATGCTGCGCTGTCTGCGCTGCGGGGCCTGCATGAACCATTGCGTGGTGTTCCGCCAGGTCGGCGGCCACGCCTATGGCGGCACCTATCCCGGCCCGATGGGCTCGGTGCTCACGCCGTTTCTTGATGGGCTCGAGAAAAACCACGATCTGCCGAATGCCTGCACGCTGAACGGCCAGTGCCAGGAGGTGTGCCCAGTGGCGATCCCGCTGCCCACGCTGCTGCGCGGCTGGCGCGAGCGGTCCTGGCGCGAGGGGCTCGAACCCGCCACCGTGCGCGGCGCCATCGGGCTGTGGCGAATCCTCGCGCTGCGCCCGTTCCTCTACCGGACCGCCACCGCGATCGCCCTGCCGATGATGCGCCTGTTCGCCCGCAATGGCTGGATCCGCTCAATGCCGCTCGCCGGCGGCTGGACAGCCCATCGCGACTTTCCCGCACCGGCCTCGAAAAGTTTCATGGCGCAATACAATGCCCGCGGCGGCGAACGATGAGCACCGCCCGCGCGACCATCCTCTCCGCCATATCCGAGGCGCTGAGACCGCGGCGCACCGCGAAGACCGATCCGGCAATGATCTCGGCAGAGGCGACCGCCTTGCTCACCCGCGTGCCCCCGACCCGACCCGACCGCGTCAGCGGCGCGCTGGAGGCGACCTTCCTCGCCCGCCTCGCCCAGCCGGCGATTGGCGGCAGCGGGGAGCGGATCGCCACGCTTGCCGAATTTCCCGATTCCGTCAGGCGATATCTCGCCGCCAACGGGCTGCCCAGCGCCCTCGCACTGCCGCCCGACCCGGCGCTCGCCGCGCTCGACTGGTCAGGCGTGACAGCCCGCGACCATATCGCAACAGATGAACTGGTCGCCGTCGGCCACGCTTTCGGCGGCATCGCCGAGACCACGAGCGTGGTCTTCCATTCCGCGCCGATCTCGCCGACGTTGTTCGCCTTTCTGCCGATGCACCTCATCGTCGCCCTGCCCGCCGACCGGCTCTGGGGCTGGCTGGAAGACTACGCCTGCGTGGCGGCCCGCACACCCACGCCGCGCAACGTCAACCTGGTGACCGGCCCCTCCGGCACCACCGACATCGAGGGCACGCTGGTGCGCGGGGCGCATGGCCCCGGGCATCTGCATGTCGTCATCTACGGCCCCCCATCACCAAGATCCGCAAAGGACTGAGCCATGTTCCAACAACTCCTCACCCCGGTGGGTGGCAGCCTCGGCCTGTCATTCATCGTCGCGGTGCTGCCGATCCTGGCGGTGCTGATCCTGCTCGGCGTGATGCGCCGACCCGCCTGGCAGGCCGCCCTGGTCGGCCTGATCGTCGCGCTGATCATTTCCGTCACGGCGTGGCAGATGCCACTGGGGCTGGCGCTGGATGCGGTGGCAAATGGCGCGATCTTCGCACTGTGGCCGGTGATGTGGATCGTGATCAATGCTCTGCTGCTCTACAACATCGCGGTGAAGTCCGGCCGGTTCGATGCCTTCCGCGACTGGGTGATCGAGCATCTGCCCAATGATCGGCGCGTGGTGCTCGTGGTCATCGGCTTCTGCTTCGGTGCATTGCTGGAAGGCGTGGCCGGCTTCGGCACGCCGGTGGCCATCACCTCATCGCTGCTGATCCTGGTTGGGTTTCCGCCGCTGGAAGCGCTGGTGTTCGTGTTGATCTTCAACACCGCCCCGGTCGCTTTCGGCGCGCTCGGCGCGCCCATCACCGTGCTCGGCGCGGTGACCGGCCTGCCTGCCGGCGCGCTCGGCGCCATGGTCGGCCGCCAATTGCCGGTGATGGCGGTGATCCTGCCCTTCTATGTGATGGCGTTGTATGGCGGCAAACGGTCGGTGGCCGCCTTGTGGCCAGTGCTGCTGGTCGCCGGATGCAGCTTCGGCGCCGCACAGTTCGTCGCCTCGAACCTGCTCGACTATGCACTGACGGACGTGCTGGCCTCGCTCGGATCGCTCGCCGTCACGCTGCTCTTCCTGCAGGTGTGGAAGCCCCGGCCCGACGCCGAATTCGCCATCAAGTCGAGCGTGCTGGCCGCCGAACGCGGTGCCGGGCGGGTGCCCTCCTGGCAGGGCTGGCTGCCCTGGCTGATCGTCGCCGCGGTGGTGATCATCTGGACGCATTTCGGCGTGTTCCTCACCAACCAGGTGGCGATCCCCTGGCCGGGACTGCACAACGCGATCTCGATCACGCTGTATGGCGGCAAGCCCTACGCCGCGATGTATGTGTTCCAGCCGCTGGCCACCGGCACCGCGATCCTGCTGTCGGCGATCATCACCGCGCTGCTGGTGCGACTGCCCGTGGGTGGCTTCTTCGGCTGCGTGGCTCAGACCATCAGCCAGGCCTGGATCGCCGTCGTCACCGTCATGCTGATTGTCGGGCTGGCCTATCTGATGAACTACTCAGGCCTCGCCTATACACTTGGCCAGGCAGTCGCCTCCACCGGTGCGCTGTTCGTCCTGCTCTCGCCGTTCCTGGGCTGGGTCGCGGTGATGCTGTCGGGCAGCGACACGTCCGGCAACGCGCTGTTCGGCAATCTGCAGGTGGTGGCGGCTCGGCAGCTGAACCTGAACCCGGTGCTGTTCGCGGCAACCAACTCCTCCGGCGGCGTGATGGGCAAGATGATCTCGCCGCAGAACATCGCCACCGGCGTGTCGGTCACCAATCTGAAGGGCCAGGAGGGCGTGGTGTTCGCCCGGACATTCTGGCACAGTATCATTCTCACATTGATCCTGGGAGCGCTG
>CAIVDX010000314.1 GCA_903904805.1 uncultured Rhodospirillales bacterium | reverse complement strand
GACCTATGTGATGAGCCATGCAAAGTTGCTGGCGGGGAGTGAGGAGATGCCGGATGTGCTGGCGCCGATCCCGTTCGGGCGGGCGCGGGTGCGGCGGGTGGGGGATGATGTCACCGTCGTTGCGCTGTCGGTGACGGTGCCGGCGGCGCTGGCGGCGGCGGAGATGCTGGCGGAGGAGGGGATCAGTGCGGAGGTGATCGATCCGCGCACGCTGGTGCCGTTCGACAGCGCGACGATCCTGGCCTCGATCGCCCGGACGGGGCGGCTGGTGGTGGTGGATGAGGCGCCGCTGCAGGGCGGGCCGGCGAGCGTGATCGCGGGGATGATGGCGGATCTCGGGTTTGGGCATCTGCGGGCGCCGATCGCGCGGGTGGCGCGGCCGGACACGCTGGTGGCATTCGCGGCGGGGCTGGAGGCGGTGGGGCAGCCGACGGCGGAGCGCGTGGTGGCGGCGGTGCGGCGGGTGATGGGGGGGACGTGTTTGCCGGTTTCGATCGCGCGGCCGTAGCGACGCTGCGCGCGCAGGCAGTGCCGGCGGAAGATCCCCAGGACCCGGTCTTTTGATATTGAAATAATTATTAAATTCAAAAGGTTTGCTTATTTTTCAAAAGAGAAGCGCTGATGTTTCTTATTTCTTTAGCATTTTTTCGCGCTCAGCCAGCATGGCCGCCTCGATCAGTGGCCGTTTGGCGATCAGTTGTTCGGCGAGGCCGCCGATGCCGATGATCAGTGGCCGGTGGCCCGGCGGGGTTGGCACCAGAAAGGCGGCCAGTGCGCCGCGCCAGTGGGCGGTGGGGCGGACATAGTCGCGGGCGGTGCTGAAGCAGGTTTGCAGTTTCGCATGCTCGTCGAGTCTGGCGGCGAAGTCGGCGCGGGAGAATTCCGCGGTGGTGAGTTCGCCGGCCTCGATGGTGCGGTCGTAGAGGGCCATGGCGGCATCGCGCGGGCCGTGCGCGAGCAGGAGCCAGCCGGCGGCGTTCTGCACCAGCAGGCGCCTGGTGCCTGGGGCGATGTAGAGCTGGATCGGTTCGGTGGCGCGCAGGCTTTCGACGTAATCGAGATGGATGCCTGAGGGGGTGCCGAGGACGACGAGTTCGCCGGTGGCGTCGCGCAGGGCGCGCATGGCGGGGAGCACGACGGATTGCTCGAAATCGTCGGCCGGCACCCAGGCGACGAGGGCGGCGAGGCGGGCGGAGGGCATGTAGGCGTGGGTGCGGGTGTCGAAGCTGAGATAGCCTTGGGCGGTCATCGATTTCAGCAGTTCGGCGACGGAGGAGCGGGGGAAGCCGAGCTGGCCGACGAGGTCGCGCAGGCGCAGCGGGCGGCGGGCCTGGCCGAAGGCTTCCAGGATCGCGAAGGCGCGTGCCGCCGATTTCACCAGACCTTGATCGCTCACCCTTGATCTCTCAACCTTGATCGCCCAACCGGGATCGCTGAACTGAGATCGCCCGGGGGGCGTTGTCGCTCATGGTGGGGCCTCCGGCGGAAATCCGTATGGGCGGAATCTCCCTCCGTCAATCCGGCGGTGCTTGACCGCGGGCGCGGGCGGGCTGTTTGATTTGGCCCAATGCCGGGGCGAACCGGCCTAACAGGGAGGCCAAGAATGTCGGCAACGACTCTCGCCGCGCGTCACCTCACGCTGGGGGAATTCGACCTGGAGCTGTTCGAGGATGGCAGTGGGGCGCCGCTGCTGTTTTTGCACAGCGGGCAAGGGTTCATTCCGCAGGCGCCTTATGTTGGTGCGCTGGCGGCGCGGCGGCGGCTGATCGCGCCCTCGCATCCGGGCTTTGGCCAGTCCAGCCTGCCGGAGTGGGTGGACAGCGTGGATGACATCACCCACGTCTATCTTGAGCTGCTGGATCATCTCGGGCTCGACAAGGTTGAGATCATCGGCTGTTCCATTGGCGGTTGGATCGCCGCGGATCTGGCCAGCAAGGTGCCGAACCGGGTGTCAAAGCTGGTGCTGGTGGGGCCGGTGGGGGTCAAGACCGGGCCGCGCGACAAGCTGGATATTCCCGACATCTATGCGTTGCCGCCGGACGCGGTGCAGCGGCTGATGTTCCATGATCCGGCGAATGCGCGGTTGGACATCGCGGCGATGAGCGATGAGCAGCTGAGCGTGATCGCGCGCAATCGCGAGACGCTGACGATGCTGGTGTGGGAGCCGTGGATGCACAGCGCGAAGCTGAAGCATCGGCTGCATCGGATTTCCTGCCCGACCCTGTTTGTGCGGGGCGAGTCCGACGGGTTGGTGTCGGCCGAGTATATGGCGCGCTATGCGGCACTGGTGCCGGGGGCGAGCTCGATCACCATCGCCAAGGCCGGGCACGCGCCGCAGGTTGAGCAGCCGGCCGCCTTCGTCGACACCGTGTTCAATTTTCTCAAGTCCTGAGCAGGAGAGAGCATCATGCGCGCCTGGCACTTCAGCGAGACCGCCTATCCGTATCTGCCGCCGGATGACGAGTTCGATTCGATCCGCGTCAATCTGCCCAACAGCGTGCTGGACCCGAAAAAGGCGGCTGAGCTGTGGGACCGCTACATCAAGGAGTGGCAGGTCGCCGAGGAGGAGGGGATCGACATCATGCTCAATGAGCATCATGCGACCGCCACCTGTGCCGATCCGGCGGCACCGTTGGTGCTGGCCGCGCTCGCGCGTGTGACCAAGACGGCGCGGCTGCTGATCCTGGGCAATCCGATCGCCAATCGGCGCCAGCCGGTGCGGGTGGCTGAGGAGATGGCGCTGGCGGATATTCTCAGCCATGGGCGCATCGAGGCGGGGTTTGTGCGCGGGGTGCCCTACGAGGTGCTGCCGGCGAATTCCAACCCGACCAAGATGAATGAGCGGCATTGGGAGGCGCTGGATCTGATCGTGAAGGCGTGGACCAACCATGATGGTCCGGCCAGCTTCGAGGGGCAGTTCTTTCATCACCGCAGCATCAATATCTGGCCGCGGCCCTATCAGCAGCCGCATCCGCCGGTGTGGGTCTCGACCACCAGCCCGGGCGGGTCGCGCCAGGTGGGTGAGCATGGCTATATCCAAGCGACGTTCCTGACCGGCTATGGCGCGACGCGGGGCATTTTCGACAGCTATCGCGCGGGCTGGCGGGCGGCCGGGCGGGGGCAGGATATTCCCAATCACCGGCTGGCCTATGCGGCGCTGATGTATTGCGCGCCGACGCATGATGAGGCGATGGCCGGTGCGGACAAGATCCTGTGGTATATCCGCGCCAACAAGGTGCCGCCGCAATATTCGTTCCCGCCGGGCTATGCGCCGGTGGCGGCGAATGTGGCGATGATGCGCGGGGCCTCTGGCGGTGATCCGCATGCGGGTCTGCGCAAGTCGGTGAGCGTGGAGAACGCGATCGAGCGCGGCATCATGTTCGCCGGCACGCCGGATGCGGTGTTCGAGCAGATCAGCCGCTTCTACAATCATGTCGGCGGCTTCGGGCATCTTCTCAATATGGGCCAGGCCGGCTTCCTGGAGCATGACGAGACGGTGCTGAGCATCCGCACCTTCGGGCGGGAGGTGTATCCGCGGCTGAAGGCGCTGTTCTCCGACGACACCATCTCGGGCTTTCCGGCGCCGGAGCAGGCTGCGGCGGAGTAGAGCGGCGGAGTAGATCGGCGGAGTAGAGCGGCGGGGCAGTTCGGCGGGGCTGGCGCGGCGCGCGCGTCAGCCCGGATCGCCATCATCGTCGGCGAGGTTGGCGAGCATGCGCAGCAGCAGGGTGCGGGTGGCGGCGACCTCCTGCGGGCTGGCGCCGCGCACGGCGATCTCGTTCACCCGTTCGGCCAGTGGTACCAGGCGATCGCGCAGGGCGTGGCCTTCGTCGGTGAGCGTGACATAGACCTTGCGGCGGTTGCCGCCCTGCTGGCCGCGGGTGACCCAGCCCTCGCGCTCCATCGCGGCGAGCGCGGTGGCGGCGGTGGGTTCTGTCATGCCGGCGCGTTCGGCGAGTTCGCGCTGGGTCAGGCCGTCTTCGCCCCAGAGCACGCGCAGGAAGGCCCAGTGGCCGAAGGGCACACCCTCGGCGGCGAGGCGGGCGGCGAGCGCGCG
>CAIVDX010000313.1 GCA_903904805.1 uncultured Rhodospirillales bacterium | reverse complement strand
TTGCGTCCTGGCCTTGTCCTCATCTTCGGGAAGTGCGTAGTAGTCGAGGGGGATGTTGCCCAGCTTCTCTCCCCAGTGCACGTAATTCCCGATGTTCAGCGACACGTCGTAGTTGTTGATCGGGTAACTCACATGCCAGTCCCAGCGCGTGTACCCGTCGCCCAGTTCGGTCTTCCCCACAAACTTCCCGTTCGACACATCCATCAACCCATTCGGCACCGCCACCGAAATCTCCATCCCCTGCTGCGGCTCATCGCGCCACTGGTCCTTATTCGGCCACCACACGCTCGCCCCGGTCTCTTCGCAAGCCGTCGTAATCCACGGCTTCCCCAGCGAGTCCTTGCCAAACGTAAAGCACCCAAACCGCCCCTGCTCCACCGGCTTGCCCGAGTAAGCAAACACCACCTCGTACGTCGCGCCCTTGTGCAGCGTCTGCGGAAAGTCCACCCAGACCGTCCGCTCCTCGCGCACATACTTCAGCTCACGCCCACACCACGTAATCCCATCCACCGCCAGCTGCGGCGTCAGGTCCAGCTGAATCCGCTTTCCCTCAGCCAGCATCCGAAACCGGATCGTATTCGACCCCTTGATCGACTTCTCATCCGGGTCCACCCGCACATCCAGGTGATAGAACAGCAGATCGTTGTTCGCGCGATAAGGCCCATACCCACCGCGCAGCACATCGTCCCGCGTAGGCTCCGTATGCAGCGCAACCGTCTTGCCCGACCCCGGCACATCCGCCACCGGAGGCTTCTTCTGCGCACCCGCAGGGCCGCCAACCACCACCGCCAGCAGCAGCAAACCCATCAATCTCGCCGAACATTTCACCATGCCACTAAGCCTACCCCAACCCATCCGGGTGCCCCATTCACACGGCGGCTTCATCGCCGGGTGGGTGGGGTAAACCGCCGCCTACCCACCCCAAAAAGAAAGGCGACCCGCAAAGGGCCGCCCGTCTTATTCACTATTCACTGCTCTTACGCCTGTGCCGCCTGTCCTTCATTGAACCCAGGCTTGCGTCCCGTATCCGGCTTCAGCACCTTCTGCGTATCATCCGGACCCGAGTCCGCAGCAGCCAGCGCCGACTTCACCGGCGGCAGCTCCTTGTTCTCGATGATCATCTTGATCTCCGCAGCGTCCAGCGTCTCACGCTCCAGCAGCGCCAGCGACATGCGGTGCATGATGTCGTGGTTCGAGTCCAGGATCTCGTACGCCGACTTGTAACCCGCATCCACAAACCGCCGAACCTCTTCGTCGATCTGCTTCGCCGTGTCATCGGAGAAGTCGCGTGCCTGCCCGATCTCTCGGCCCAGAAACACTTCCTGCTCCTTCTTGCCGAACGTCATCGGCCCCAGCGGGCTCATGCCGTACTCGCAAACCATCGCGCGAGCCAGCGCCGTGGACCGCTGAATATCGTTGCCTGCTCCGGTCGTCATCTGCTTCAGGAAAATCTCCTCAGCGCAGCGCCCGCCCATAAACACGGCCAACTGCGTTTCCAGATAATCCCGGGTAACCGTGTGCTTGTCCTCGGTCGGCAGATGCATCGTCACACCCAGCGCCATGCCGCGCGGAATGATCGTCACCTTGTGCAGCGGATCGGAGTGGCTGCGCATCGCGGCGACCAGCACGTGCCCGGCCTCGTGATACGCCGTCACCCGCTTCTCTTCATCCGAGAGCAGCATCGACTTCCGCTCCGCGCCCATCAGGACCTTGTCCTTGGCGGTCTCAAAGTCGAACATGTGCACTGCCTTGCGGTTGAACCGCGCCGCCGTCAGCGCCG
>CAIVDX010000312.1 GCA_903904805.1 uncultured Rhodospirillales bacterium | reverse complement strand
GCTGCGGGCATCGAACCTGGGCATGCCGGTGACGCTCAGCTCGCCGGACTCGGTGGCGGCGAAGGCCTATTTCGACGCGGTGCGGCGGCTCAAGGGCGAGGTCTTCCCGGTGAGCATCCCGGCGGAGAAGAAGGGTCTGTTCGGCAAACTCTTTGGGTCTCGCGTGGCATGAACCTGCTTGGCTTTTTCAATCGCCGGTCTTCCGCACCCGTCGCACGCGAACGGTTGCAGATCCTGCTTGCGCATGAGCGCGCCAGCACCGGCAAGTCCGACCTCGCGGCGATTTTGCAGGAGGAGATTCTGGCTGTCATCGCCAAGCATATTCCGATCGACCGCGACAAGGTGCAGGTGAAGCTGGACCGTGGCGCGGACATCTCGACGCTGGAGATCGACATCGAGATGCCGGTGGTGCTGCCGGGCAAGCCGAACGGGCCGGCCGCCGCGCGTGCCTGAGAGGGGCGCCTGAGAGGGGCGCTTGACAGCGTAGGGTCCGCACGGCTGCATCGTTCCCAAAATGAGGGGACGATCCATGAAGCGGTTTTTGCTGGCGGCGATGCTGCTCGCGCATCCGGCCTATGCACGTGACATTGTGCAGGTCGGCATCATCAATTCGCTGAGCGATGTGCCGGTGTTCATGGCACTGGAGCGCGGCTGGTTTGCCGAGCAGGGGATCGATGCGCAGCTGATCAGCCTGGATTCGGCGGGCAAGATGATCGCCCCGCTGGGCGCGGGCGAGCTGGATGTGGGCGGTGGGGCGAGCTCGGCGGGGCTGTTCAATGCCGTCGAGCGGGGCATTCATATTCGCATCGTCGCTGATCGTACCACGACCTGGCCGCAGTCGGATTATCAGAGCGTGATGGTGCGGCGCGACCTGGTGGAGAGCGGGCGGGTGAAGAGCCTGGCCGATCTCAAGGGGCTGAAGGTGGCGGTGGCGGCACCGGGGATTGCCATATTGTCGGTGATCAACGAGGCGGCGAAGGCCGGCGGGATCGCCTATGGCGACATCGAGAAGGTGTATCTGAGTTTTCCGCAGCAGCTGGCGGCGTTCAGCAATCGCGCGCTGGATGCGTCTGTCATCATCGAGCCGTTTGGCACCATGGCGGTGCAGGCGGGCAGTGCGGTGCGGCTGGTGAACACCGAGGCATTCTATCCCGCCGACCAGATCGGGCTGCTGTTCTACAGCGAGGATTTCGCCACCAAGCGGCATGACGTGGCGGTGCGCTATCTGGCGGCGCTGCTGCGGGCCTATCGGGCCTATATGGCCACGATTGTCGATGGCCGGATCGCAGGACCAGGGTCGGATGAGGTGATCGATCTGATCGTGCGGCGCTACAGCATGACGCAGGCACTGGCGCGGCAGATGTATTCGCAGCGTGTGGACCCCGACGGGCGGCCGAACATGGCGAGCATCCGGCTGGATTGGCAGTTCTACAGGGACCAGGGGCTGATCAAGGGGAGCGTGTTGCCCGAGAGCGTGGTGGATCTGAGCTTCGCCGAGGCTGCGGTGCGTCTGCTGGCCAAATAGGCTGCTGGTCCCGTCTCGGCAGGGATCGTTGCGGCCGGTTTGTTCAAAATTGAAGACAAACCGCAGAATTGTAAAATTCCAGCGTTATTTTCTCGATAGTTCAAGATTTGCGTGAGCCTATGTCGGCGCGTCGAGCGGTCTGCTCGCGCGACAGCCACCGCGTGTGGCGCCGGGCCGTGGAGTTTGATCGTGCTTTTAAGTCGCTGCGTTCGGGGTGTGATGTGCGGCCTGATGGGCGGCCTGATGGTGGGGTCCGCCCATGCGGCGGCGCTGGTGGCGGATTACACCTTCGCCAATGCGTCCAATCTCGGGCTGGACTCGTCGGGCAACGGCAACAACGCCACACTGGTGCAGAATGTGTCGCAGGCGACGGGGCCGAGTGCCGGCACCACCGCGGGGGTGTTCGGCCAGACGTCTGAATTCCAGATCAATGGCGGTCTGACTGGCTATAATGGCCAGCCTGGCTTCAGCCTGTCGGCCTGGGTGTATGTGTCGGGTGCCTATGGCGGCTATAACGGGGTGATCAGCCAGGATTTTGGCGGCTGCTGCATCAATCGGCTGCTGCTTGGCACTGGCACGACACCCTTCATCAATGCTGGCGCGCATAATGACACGGTGCCATCGGGCGATGTACTGCCGGTGGGGCATTGGTACAATATCGTGATGACATCGGTGGATGTGACGGGCGGCAACGTGACCGACATCTATGTGAATGGCGCGTTGAAATCGACGATCAATTACGGCAACACGCTGCCCAATCTGACCGGGGTGAATACCTATCTGGGGGCCGGCGAGGATGGTGGGCCGTATCGGCTGAGCGGCGATCTGGCGGATGTGCGGATTTATCAGGGCGCGCTGACCGCCAGCGATGTGAGCGGGTTGTATGCGGCTGGCGCGGACTCGGTGCTGGTGTCCAGCGCGGCGAGCGCGGTGGTGCCGGAACCTGGGGCCATCCTGCTGCTGGGGGTGGGCGCAATCGGTTTGGGTGCCGTGCGGCGGCGGCGATGAGCGGGGCCAATGTGCCGTCAATATCGTCCAAAAATTAGCCTGGACTGCATAAATGGAAAATTCCAACGTTTATTTCTGGATTTTATACAATTTATCGGACATTTTGCGACCGTGCCGGGTGATGAGATCCGGGACAACAGCCGGTGCGGGTGCCGGCTCCGAAAGAGGCGTGTGATGGGTGTGTCGCGGGATATTGTTGTGATGATGGTGATGGCGGCACCGATGGTGGCCGCGCTTGGGGTGACGCGCCGGCGGGGAACGCGCGCATGAACGCGGCAGCTGAGCGGATGGCGGGCGGCGCGCCGCGGCTCGGGCTGATTGGCCTGATGCTGGTGGCGGCCGGCGTGGCGCGGGCGACGCCGGTTGTAGTCGCCGATCCCGGCATCATCACCGTCGCCAGCAACGCGATCGCGCCGGGCGGGACGCAGGATTTCGATTTCTTCAATGTGTATAATCCGCATGGCGCGACCGTCGCGACGATGCCGGATTTCACCCTGCTGGATCAGGCGAATAATTTTAAACCCGGTGGCGGCTACAGCTATTCCTTTCTTGAGGCGCCCGGTGGCAGTGCCAATTTTCAGCCGGGTATCATCTATGGCTCGGACACCAACGTGTCGGACAATCTGTTCAAACTCACATTGAATTCAAGCGCCATTCAATCCTTGAACATCTATATTGATTTCGGTGTGACCGATCTGAATGCGGTCAACGACCACTCGATCACGGTGACGGCAAATGGCGGGTCGTCGGCGACGGTGGGCGGGATCGTGGACACGCGGAGCACCAATAATTTCATGGAATTCAGCGTGACCGGGCTGAGCCTTGGCGCGACGCTGGAGTTCAGCGGGATCGGTGCGCGGCCTTACATCGCCGGCGTGACATTCGACATCAACGGCACCGCGGCTGGTGCGTCCTCGACGATCGTGCCCGAGCCGGGGTCGGTGCTGCTGCTGGGTGGGGCCGTGCTGGCGACGCTGGGGCTGCGCCGGCGGGGCATGGCGGCCCGGCGATGACGCGCGATCCGCTTCTGGCCGGGATTCGGCGGTGTCTCGCATTGGCGGTGCTGGCGATCGCGGTGATGCTGATGGCCGGCACCAGCGTGCGGGCAGCGGCGATCACCTGGCTGACGCCGGTGCATATCACCACCGCCGATGCGGCGCTCAGCCAGGCTGGTACGATCGATTATGCGGTCGGCTGGACAGGGTCGGGCAGTGCGACCACCGTCACGCTGGGCAGTGGTCAGAAGGTGGTGTTCAACGCCGGAACGATCAACGGCACCGGGCTGGTGCAGATCAGCGGCGCGTACGGCATCTGCGGCGGCACATGTGCGGGGTTCAGCGGCACGAGCAATGCCAATTTCAACGCCGCGATCGACGGGTTTGCCTATGACGGCACCGAAACGGTGACGCTGACCGGTCTGGTTGTCGGCACCAGCTATACGGTGCAGATCTTCTCGCTGGACGATCGCGGCTGCTGTGCCTCGAAGACGCAGATTTTCGAGGTGGGGGCGTCAGGGGATTCGTCGGCAAGTTTCGCGCACAGCGCGAATGATTATCTGCTGGGCAGCTTCACGGCGAACGCGACCACCGAGGCGATCACCGCGATCGGTCAGCAGAACACCGGTGCGTGCAACGCGAACAGCTGCACGAATGTGAATGCCGTGGTGCTGTATACCAACGCGTCGGCCTCCAGCATTCCGGAGCCGGGGTCGGTGGTGCTGCTGGGCGGCGGGCGGGTGGGGTTGGTGGGCATGCGTCGGCGGCGGATGCAAATCGTTGCGATTGTGGGTTAAAACCCACCTTGCGGCGGCCGTGTCCGCGGCGATACCGGGTCAAACTTTCAAAAAAGAAGCGCCTGACTGAGGCGGTCAGCCGATCCGCGCCTTCGCCCTGACATAGGCGAAGAGTGCCGCCAGTGCGGTGACGGCCAGCATTCCGCTGCCGAACAGGAGGGCGAAGCGGCCCGAGGCGGCGGCGCGTTGGGCGGCGTTGTCGTGGATGTTGATTTCGGAGCGTTCGGCGTCGGTGGGGTCGTAGAGGATGCGCAGCGGGGCGCCGGGCCAGAGCTGGTCGTTGTCGGCGAGGGAGACCGTGTCATCGCCATAGACGCGGTGGCCAACTCGTGTGTCGAACATATATTGCACATGGTAATTGATGATGCGTTTGCCGCGGGTGGTGTATTGTCTGCTCACCAGGGCGTTGGTGGCGATGCCGCGTTCGGCCAGCACGGATTCGCGGAGATGGTTGGGCAGCAGCACCAGGCCGACGGCCAGGGCGTTGAGCGCCAGCAGGCCGGCGGCGACGCCCACCGCGACGCGTTGCGGGTTGGCGGGTGTGGCGTTGGTTGGTGCGGCGTCGCCGCGAGCAGCGGGGCGGAGGGCGCGCAGGGCCTGGATGATGAGGGCGACGATCGCGATCGCGGCGACGCCGAGCATGGCGGGGGCGTGGTTGATCAGGCCCATCACATCCTGCTGGTCAGGCGGCAGATTGTCCCAGCTTTGCTTGACGTAATAGGCGACGGCGATGACGGCGATCAGCAGGGCGAGGGGGCGTGGCATCGTGTTGCGGCGATCGTCGAACAGCCCCACCTCGTATGATCCCCGCACCAGATTTTCAAAAGTTCGTTGCGTCTTTTTTGCAAAAAAGAAGCGCTTGTTTGTTACCCGATGAGATCTTTCAGGATCGCCTTTGATTCGGCGGGCGTGGGCCGATACGGCGAGAATATATTGAAGCGCGACTCCGAAACGGACTGCGCCAGCTCGTCCAGATCGGTGGTCTTGTAGCCGGCGGCCCCCAGTGTGGCGGGCAGGCCGAGGCGGTGGTTGAGTGCGGCGATCTCGTCGGCGACCTCGTGGCCGGTGCCCACGCCCATGGCTTCGGCGAGCAGGCCCATGCGTTCGGGCACATGGTGGGTGTGCAGGCGCAGGACCGGGGGCATCGCCAGGGTGACGAGCAGGCCGTGATGCAGGCCCTGGTCGCCCAGCGTGCCGGCGATGGCGTGGATGGGGCCGAGGCCTTTGGGGATGGCCATGCCGCCGGCCAGCGCGGCGAGCATCATCTGCCAGCGCGCTTCGCGATCCGAGGGGTCTTCGGTGGCGCGTTCGACCCACTCGTGCACGCGCTTGATGCCGTCGAGCGCGACGGCGTCGAGCAGCGGGTTGCGCTGGGTGGCGAGGAAGCCCTCAATGCAGTGGGAGAGCGCGTCCATGCCGGTCTGGGCGATGAGGTGGCGGGGCAGGGACTGGGTGAGGTCGGGGTCGCAGATGGCCACGCGCGGGGTGATCCAGGCGGAGTTCAGGCCGATGGCGCGGGTGGTCTCCGTGGGGTGGATGCCGGAGCCGTGCGAGGCCTCGCTGCCGGTGCCCGCGGTGGTGGGGATGGCGATGAGCGGGGCGACGCGGTGGGTGATGCGTTCGGGGTGGCCCATATAGGCGATGCAGGCGCCGCCCCATTCCTGATCGACATGGCCGGCGAGGACGGCGACTCCCTTGCCGGAATCGAGCACCGAGCCGCCGCCGAGGGCGACCACGCCGTCGCAGCCTGCGGACTGGTAGAGGGCGAAGGCGGCATCGACGCCCGCGGCGGTGGGATTTTCGGGGATGGCGTCGAACAGCACGGGGCGGTCGCCTGACGGGAAGACGGCGAGCAGGCGCTCGAGCAGGCCGGCGCGGACCAGCCCCTGGTCGGTGACGACCAGCGGGCGGGTGACGCCGAGCTGGGCGAGTTCGGCGGGCAGGGCGCGGATGGCGCCATGGTCGAAGATCACGCGCGGGGTGTGCAGGAACGGGGTCATGGCGGGCCTTGGCACTTTTCTGGAGGGTCGTTTTTGGCGGAGTGTTTTTGGCGGAGTGTTTCTGGCGGTGTGCTTCTGGAGAAGTGTTTCTGGACGTGGGTTTCCGGGAATTACGTTTCCTGGTCTTAGGCTAATGCGCCGGGCGGGCACCGGCAAGAAACACTCATCGCGCGAGAGCGGTGCGTGCTTGACAGCCAAAGCGTGCGTGTCTGAAGGATGTCACAAAAGAGGGTGTTGGTGATGCAGAGGCAGGTCGCCCTGGATGGTCTGCGCGGGTGCGCGGTGGCCGCGGTGGTGGCGTTCCATATCTGCGACCGCTGCGCGCGGGGCGGCTGGGTGGGCGTGGATGTGTTCTTCGTCCTCAGCGGCTTTTTGATTACCGCGCTGCTGCGGGCGGAGCTGGGCGCGCGCGGGCGGATCGATCTGCGGAATTTCTATATGCGCCGGGTGCTGCGGCTGCTGCCGGCCTTTGCCGGGCTGATGCTGTTCGAGCTGAGCCGCGCGGCGCTGTGGCCCAAGGCGCGGGAGGAGATCCTTGCCTCGGTCGGTTACGCCGGCGGGCAGGTGATGAACTGGAACCGCGCCTTCGGCTGGGGGCCGCAGGGCGTGCTGGGCCATAGCTGGTCGCTGTCGATGGAGGAGCAGTTCTATCTGCTGTGGCCGGCGGCGTTGCTGCTGATCTGGCGGCGGCGGCCGTTGGTGTGGATCAGCGCGGCGATTGTGGCGATCGGCGTGTGGCGGGGTGGGCTGGTGCTGCAGGGCGCGAGCTACGAGCGGATCTATAACGGCTTCGACACGCGGGCGGACACGCTGCTGCTGGGCTGTCTGCTGGCCTTCGCGGTGCTGCCGCCGCGGGTTGAGGCGCTGGCGCGGCGGGCGGTGGTGCTGCCGGTGCTGGTGCTGGTGGTGATGGTGTTCGGCGTGCGACAGGAGGGGATGTTCACCCACACTGTTGGGCTGTCGGTCTCGGCTGTCTGCGGCGGCTGGGTGATGCTGGTGGCCTGCCAGCCCGGGGTGCTGAACCGTCTGTTGAGCTGGCGGTGGCTCGTGGCGCTGGGGCAGATCTCGTATGGCTGGTATCTCTGGCACTACCCGCTGCTGCGGATCGGCGAGGCCTGGGTGGGGCCGATCGGCAAGCTCGTCGGCGCGCTGCTGGGGCTGGGGGTGGCGGTGGTGAGTTACCAGCGGTTGGAGAGGCCGATTTTGGCGTTGAAGCGCCATTTCGGGCCGCAGGGCGCGGCGCGGTCTGCGGCCGGGGGCGAGCGGGTGGAGCGCCCGGTCTGACGCGGCGCATTTTTCCGCGCGGTGGCACCCTGGCCGGGTTGGCAGGGCGTGCCTATGTTGTCTGCACAAATTCTGGAGATGACGATGGGCGAGCGGGCGCGGGTGGTGATCTGTGGGGCGGGTCCGAGCGGGCTGACGGCGGCCCTGTTTCTGGCGCGCCAGGGGATCGAGGTGCTGGTGCTGGAGCGCTGGAGCGAGGTGTTCGAGGACCCGCGCGCGGCGACCTTCCATCCGCCGACGATGGAGATGTACGAGGAGGTTGGCGTCACCCAGCGGCTGCATGATCTGGGGATCGTGGCACCCACCTGGCAGTTCCATGACCGGCGTGAGGGGCTGGTGGCGGAGTATGATCTGTCGGTGCTGTCGGAGGTGACGCGCTATCCGTATCGGCTGCAATGCGAGCAGCACAAACTTTGCAGGATATTGCTCGAGAAGCTGGAGGCCTTCGAGAATTGCACGATCCGCTGGGGGGCGGATGTGAGCGAGGTTCGCCAGGATGAGACGGGTGCCGAGGCGGTGCTGGCGGATGGCGAGGTGGTGCGCGGGGCCTGGCTGCTGGGGTCGGATGGCGGGCGGTCGGTGGTGCGCAAGAGCGCGGGGATCGGCTTCGAGGGGTTCACCTATGAGGAGCGGTTCCTGGTGATCACCACGACGCATGATTTTCAGCCGGCGGGCTATGCCTTTTCGAACTATGTGTCGGACCCGAAGGAATGGACGGCGTTGTTCAAGGTGCCCGGCCGGACGCCGGAGGGGCTGTGGCGGGTGGTGTTTCCGGTGCCGGTGGAGGCCGCGGAGGCGGCGCTGCTGTCGCATGAGAGTGCGGCGGAACGGGTGGCCGGGTTCCGGCCGGAGGACGCGCCCTTCGATGTGGTGCACACCAATCTTTATCAGGTGCATCAGCGGGTGGCGACCAGCTATCGGGCGGGGCGGGTGTTTGTCTCCGGCGATGCGGCGCATGTGAACAATCCGCTGGGCGGAATGGGAATGAATTTCGGCATTCATGACGCGATCAGCTTTGCCGATCTGCTGGGCCAGGTGATGCTGGGCGGGGCGGAGGCGAGCCTGATGGATCGCTATGACCGGCAGCGGCGCAAGATCGCGCATGATTATCTGCAGTCGATGACGATCTCGAACAAGAAGGTGATGGAGGAGCGCGATCCGGAGATTCGCAAGCTGCGTCAGCAGGAAATGCGGGAGACGGCGGCGGATCGGGAGAAGTTGTTCGCCTTTCTGTATCGGACCTCGATGCTGGAGGGGTTGAAGGCGGCAGCGGCGATCGCGTAGTCGGCACGGAATCTGCTAGGCGGCCCCTGGGTTCTTCAAGGGGGTCGCAGACATGGACCAGATCACCAGCTATCCGGGCGAGATTATCGATGATGCCGCCGAGGTGGCGCAGCCGCGGCGGTGGTGGATCGCCGTCGTGTTGCTGGCGACCATCGTGTTCGGCTTTTTCGACCGAATCAGCGTGGCGGTTCTGTTCAGCTGGGTGCCGTTCCAGGATGCGATGGGGACGGGGTTCAATCCGGCGAAGCTCGGCCTGCTGATGAGCGTGTTTTTGTTCGCCTATGCGCTGTCGGCGATCTTTCTGAGTTTCGTGGGCGACATGTTCGGCCAGAAGCGGTCGCTGGTGGTCAGCACGACGATCTGGGGCATCGCGATGGCGGGGATGGGCGCGGCGGCGACCTATCCGATCATGCTGGTGGGGCGGGCGCTGCTGGGCGTGGCCGAAGGTCCGCAATTCTCCTTCGCGGCGAGCCTGGTGAAGCGCTGGTTTCCCAAGCGCGAGCATGGCCGCGCCAACTCGATCTGGCTGGTGGGCAGCCCGTTGGGCTCGGCGATCGGGTTTCCGCTGATCGGATCGTTCCTGGTGCCGAATTTCGGCTGGCGCGAGAGCTTCTATATCCTGGGCGCGGTGAATCTGCTGGTGGTGGTGCCGTTGCTGCTGCTGGTGGTGAAGGAGCGGCCGACGGGAGCCGCCATCATCGCCGCACCCAAGCCGAGCCGGGCGGACTACAAGGCCGCCGTGATGAGCTTCATGACGGATTGGAAGTTCTGGCTTCTCGTTGTCTATAACGTGGGCACACTGATCTATCTGTGGGGCCTCAACAGCTGGCTGCCGACCTATCTGGTGAAGTCGCGCGGCATCAATCTGCAGAGCGCGGGGCTGCTTTCGTCGTTGCCGTTCGCGATGATGTTCATTGGCGAGGTGGCGGGCGCGCTGATGTGCGACAAGGTCGGCCGGCACGCGCTGATTGCCGCCTGCGGCATGACGGTGGCCGGCGTGATGATGTATCTCGGCACGCAGATGGCCACGGCGAATGGTGCGGTGCTTCTGATGGGTGTGAGCACGCTGGGCTGGGGCATCGCGATTCCGACCTTCTTCGCCCTGGCACTGCGGGTTTTGCCGAAGGATGCGGTGGCGTTCGGGGTGGGGATTTTCAACGGTGTGGGCAATCTGGTGGGCGCGCTGGCCCCGGTGCTGATCGGCACCATCATCGCGCAGACCGGCAGCTTTGATTCGGGACTGCTGGTGCTGGTGGCAGCGCCGCTGATGTCGGCGTGCTGCATCACGCTGGCGATGAAGGTGGGATATGGGGCGAAGTGAGGATTGTGCTTTTTTGAAGAAAAAAGCGGCAAAGATTTTATAACTTTGCTGCAACAATGCCGCACGTGGGATACATCCGGTATCCCACATGCGGCGTGGATGGCCTATGAGACGAAGCGCTTTTTGCTTCTTCAGTGCTCCGACAGGAGCGACCCAAAGCCGTAAACCTTGTCATGGATCCCGTTGGTGCGCAGCGCGTGCCAGTAGGTGCAGGTGTTGATGGCGAGCACCGGCTTGTCGAGCCAGAATTCGGCGATGCCGGCGAGCTTGGCCATGGCGAGGTTGGTGCCGACCTGGACGATCGCTTCGACCGAGTTGTCATTCACCTCGTTGATCGCATCGCGCAGGGTCTTTTCGGATTCATGCGCGATCAGCATCGGCGAGGCGCATTTCAGGCCGATGAGATTGACGATCTCGAAGCCGCAGTCATTGAAGAAGCGGCGGACCATATTGTCGCCGATCGGCATGTAGGGGGTGATGACGGCGATGCGCTTGATGTCGCCATAGAGTTTCAGCGCGGCCTGGCAGGCATCCGAGCCCATGGTGACGGGGATGCCCTTGGCGCGTTCCTCGACACGCTGACGCAGCAGGATGGATCCTTCCAGACCATCCCAGAAGGTTTCGGACGACATGCCCATCACGAGTGCGTCGGGCCCGCAGGTCATCACGGAATCGATCGATTCCATCATGGTGTGGCGGATGTTCTTCATCAGCTGATCGAAATCCTCATCCGTGTGGACGGGATCATCGGGGATCATGATGCGGGCGAAGTGGTTGGTGACGCCGTGCGGCGCCATCCAGCCGAATTCGGGCTGCACCGAGGTGTTGGTGGAGGGCGCGATCACGCCAAACTTTTTGCGAAAACCAAGCGAGTCGGTCATCGGAGTATCCTTTCAGGTTTCGGCATTCAACACGGAGGAGCGCACATCCTCCTCGATCAATCCCCAGATGTGATCGACCAGGGCGACGAAGGCGGGGGTGCGTTTGATGGAGAGCGGGCGCGGGCGCGGCAGGTCGATCGGCACGATCTCCTGGATGCGTCCGGGGCGGCGGGCGAAGACGAAGACGCGGTCGGACAGATAGACGGCCTCATCGATCTGGTGGGTGACGAAGAGCGCAGTCTTGCGGCCCTGTTCCCAGATGCGCAGAAGCTCGGTCTGCATGATCTCGCGCGTCTGCGCATCGAGCGCGGAGAAGGGTTCGTCCATCAGCAGGATGCGCGGGTCGACGGCGAGCGCGCGGGCGAGATTCACGCGCTGGCGCATGCCGCCGGAAAGCTGACGGGGGAAGTAGTTTTCGAAGCCCTGCAGGCCAACGAGCTTGAGCAGGTCACGGGTTTTGGCCTTGGTGGCATCGTTGGCGCGGCCGGCGATCTCGGGGCCGACCATCGCATTGTCGAACACGGTGCGCCAGGGCAGCAGGCTGTCGGTCTGGAAGACGAAGCCGCGATCGGTGCCGGGGCCGGTGATCACCTGGCCGTCGATCTGCACGCTGCCGCTGCTGGCGGTTTCCAGACCAGCGACGATGCGCAGGAAGGTGGTCTTGCCGCAGCCGGAGGGGCCGACGATGGAGATGAATTCTCCATCGGCCACCGCGGCGTCGATGCCGCGCAGGACATCGAGCGTGCCGTAGGTTTTCCCCAGCGCCAGGCTTTGCAATTTGGGGGGCATCAATGTCTGGTCCCTCAATCCCCGGTCCTTCAATCCTTGGTCCATGGCACCAGCCGTTTTTCCAGCCATGAGAAGCAGGCGGTGAGCGCGATGCCGGCGACGGCGAGCACCACCACGCCGGCGAACAGGTCGGGCATGTTGAAGGCCTCGGCGGACTGGGTGATGAGCTGGCCAAGGCCGGCGCGCGAGCCGAACAATTCACCGACGACCACGCCGATCAGGCCGCGGCCGATGCCGAGTTTCAGGCCGGCGAGCATGAAAGGGATTGCTGATGGCAGCGAGACTTTCAGGAAGATCTGGCGTGGCGTGGCGCCGAAGCTGCGCAGCATCTCGACCAGGCGCTCGGACGTGGTGCGCAGGCCGGCTTCGGTGTTGATGGCGACGGGGAAGATCACCAGCGTGATCACCACCAGCACCTTCGACCAGATGCCGATGCCGGTCCAGAGAATGAACAGCGGCGCGAGCGCGATGGTGGGGGTGGCATACAGGCCGGACACCCAGGGTTGCAGCGCCGCCTTGCGGGTTTCGCTGCTGGCCATCGCCATGCCGAGCGCGATGCCGAGCACGCAGGCGATGACGTAGCCGATGACGAATTCGCGCGCGCTGACGAACAGATGCTTCCAGAGTTCGCCGCTCCAGGCGAGCTGCGCGATCGCCACGGCGATCTGCGAGGGGGCGGCGAGGAAAAGCGGATTGTTGATCAGCAGGCGGCTGACCGCCTCCCACAGCAGCAGGCCGGCGGAGACCGAGAGCAGGCCGGCATAGGGGCGGAGGGTCGGCCATGCGCGTGCGGGCGCTGGCTGGCTGTGGGCGTCCGATAGGCGCGCAGAAGCTTGTCCGCTCATGACCCCATCATGGCGCGGACAGGGCAGGGAGCACCAGCCCCTCCGGGCTAAAATTAGTACGTACATCTCCCTGTGCCTTCAGCACATCGACGAGTGCCGTGAGCCTGGCCGGCTGCAGCGGGCCGGGCGGGGCGAAGAGATGCAGCTTGCGGAACAGGTCGTAGGTCTGTTCGGCCTCGGTGGGGTCGGATTTGCTGTCCTTGACCAGCACGCGCACCGCTTCGGCGCGGTTGGCGTCCTGCGCGAGCCAGTCCACCGCCTCGCCATAGGCATCGAGATAGCGGCGCAGCAGATCGAGATGCGCGTTGGCCCAGGCGCTGTTCACCGCGGTGCCGGAGAAGGGCAGATCGGTGGCGGTGTCGACCGCGTAGCCCAGATTGCGGTAGCCGGATTGTTCGGCCTTGAACAGGAATGGCGGCGAAATGAGCGCGGCATCCACCGCGCCGGAGGTGAGCGCTGCCATGCGGGCGGAGGTGGCGCCGGCATAGATGAAATCGACCGAGGCGGGCTTCACGCCGGCGGCCGAGAGCATGCGGTCGAGATAGGTGCGGGTGATGTCTTTCGCGCCGCCGACGGTGATGGTTTTGCCCGCCAGGGCGGCGATGCTGGGGATTTTGGGATTGGCGAGCAGCGCGTAGGGCGAGGCCTGGGCCTCGATGCGCACCAGCGCGACGGGCGCGCCCTGGGCGACGGCGCGGATCGGGTCGGCGAGGCCGGCACTGTAGGCGATGTCGATCGAGCCAGCGGCGAGCTGCTGCACGACGCCGGCGTTGGAGGGAGCGTAGACCAGGTCAGCGGAAATGCCGCGTTTGGCGAAGAAGCCCTCCTCGATCGCCACCTGCATGGGCCAGTGCGCGGCCGAGGCGGAGCCCACGGCACCGGCGATAATCGTTTCCGCAGCGTGTGCATTGCTGGCGCACACGCTCAGCAGCAGAGCGGCCCAGCGCATCATGGCGCGAATTGGGTGCCTGGCAGGACCAGCTTCTCGATCGGCGTGGTGGCGGGGATGTCGCCATCGGATTTCAGCACGTCGGCGATGGCGGTGAGCTTGCGGCGCGAGATCATCGGGTTTTCGTCGTAGAAGCCGATCTTGGCGAGGAAATCGAAGGTTTGTTCGATGTCCGCGGCGTCGCTCTTGGTGGCCTCGATCATCATGGTGATGGCTTCGGCGCGGTGTTCTGGCTGGTGCATCCACACCAGAGCGCGGGTGTAGCCATCAAGAATGGCCTTGAGCTGGCCGGGATTGGCGGCCGCCCATTTGGTGTTCGCGCCCAGGCCGGAGAAGGGAAGTTCCGGGGCGAAATCGACCACCAGGCCGAGATTGCTGTAGCCGGCGGCCATGCCGCGGAAGATGAAGGGCGGGAACAGGATCGCGGCATCGACCGCGCCGGCCGACAGGGCCGAGTAGCGGGCGGCGGTGGCACCGGCGAAGACCAGATCGACATCGGTGGATTTCAGGCCGGACGGGGCGAGCATGCGCTCGAGATAGACGCGTGTGATGTCTTTCGCGCCGCCGATGGAGACGATCTTGCCGCGCAGATCTGCGAGGGATTTGATCGAAGATTTGCCGAGCAGCGCGTAGGGGGCGACACCGCCATCGATGCGCACCACCGCGACATCCGCGCCCTGGGCCGCGGCGCGGATCGGGTCGGACAGGCCGGAGCTGATCGACATGGCGAGCGAACCGGCGGCGACCTGCTGCACGATCGCCGCCGAGGAGGGGGCGGAGACCAGATCGAGGGTCATTCCGGGGCCGAACATCGCATATTTCCTGGCGATATAGACCGGCCAGAGCTGCGGATTGGGGCCGCCGACGATGCCGACCTCAAGTGCGTGGGCCTGCACAAGGCCGCCGAGCAGCACGCACAGGGCGAGAAGAGCGCGCCTCATGCCGCCACCAGCTGGGTGCGGAAGGATGCGGTGATCTCGGCACCGGTGGGCAGCCAGACGCCCTGATGTTTGGCGATGTAGGCGAGCGCTTCGGCGAAGGCGTCGATCCGGTGCGACAGGCCGGTGAGGTAGGGGTGCACGGCGATGCACATCACGCGGCCGGAGGCAGCGCCCTCGCGGTAGAGCACATCGAAGCTACGGCAGATCATGTCGCGGAACTCGCCGGGTGAGACGTGCATTTTTTCGAAGGCGGGCTTGTCGTTGATTTCGTGGCTGTAGGGCACGGAGAGGATCTTGCGGCCTGCAGCCAGGGTCATTTCATAGGGCTGGTCGTCGTTGCACCAGTCCAGAACATAGTCGACGCAATTGTCGATCAGGTGATCGAGCGTGTTCCAGGTTTCCTGCAGGCCCGAGCCGAGCCAGCCGGTGGGGCGCGTGCCGCTGACGCGTTCGATGGTGGCGAGCGCCTCGGCGATGATGGGGCCTTCCATCTCGGCGGGGACCTCGTTGAGGCGCTGGGTGTTGGTCTTGTTGTGGCCCATCCATTCCCAGCCGAGCGCATTGCCGGCCTCGATGATCTGAGGATGGTGCAGGCAGACATCGGAATTCAGCGCGACGGAGCCGCGATAGCCGAGCCTGCTCATCACCTCCATCAGGCGGAACACGCCGACGCGATTGCCATAGTCGCGCGGGCCCCACATGGGGACATCGGGCACCTTGCCGGCACCATAGCCGCCCGGGCGTTCCTGCAACGAAAAATACTCGATATTGGGAACGACCCAGACGGCGACGCGGGCATCGCCGGGCCAGGTGATTTTCGGGCGGGTGTGGATCGGCGAATAGGGGAAGGGGCCGTAGTCGCGCGGGTCCATCTCAGGCGGTCTTGGCGGCGGCGAGCGTGCCGAGTTCCGACACGGCCTGCTCGATATGCAGCACGTCGGCATATTTGTGGTGCAGATCGAAGAGATTGACCTTGTGGGAGAGCATCGAGCGGTCGAACACGCATTCCTCGATGACGCTGACATGGAAGCCGAGCGAGTAGGCATCGACCGCGGAGGCGCGCACGCAACCCGAGGTGCTTTCGCCGCAGACGATGACGCTGCGCACGCCGAGTTGCAGCATGTGCGCCGCCAGGGGGCTGCCATAGAAGGCGCTGGCGCGCTGTTTGGTGATCACCACATCGCCGGGCTCCGGGGCGAACTCGGCGCGGATGTTGTAGGCGGCATCATCGATGCGCACCTTGCGGCGATTGGTCGCGCTGACCTTGCCGGGGCGCGAGGTGGGCCGTGTGTCCATGGTGGTGTAGAAGATTGGCAGGCCGGCGGCGCGGGCGGCGGCGAAGAGTTTCTGCGTGGGCGTGATGGCGTTGTAGGCGTTGATGCCGCAGGAGGACGGGTAGGTGCCGACGAGTTCGGCGACCGGCTTGGGGCCGCCCTCATAGGCGAGATCATACAGATCGATCGCCAGCAGCGCGGGGGCGGGGCCGATGAAGGTGTCGCGCTGATAGTGCTTGTAGATTTCCAGCACTTCGGCTGGAACGATGTCCTGCCAGCAATGATCCTCGAAGGCGTCAACCATGGAACTCTCCCGCGCGATGAAGGCCCGATCCTAGGCGGGCGGCGGACCGCCTTGCAAGGCGCCGGCCGCGTGCTGGTCGGTGATTGACCGGGTGGTCAATCGTGGCCCAACTTGCCTCTTTCCGCACCCAGGTTGCTGCGGCAGAGTGGGGGGCACACAGCAGGGGCAGCAGGATGAGCATGCAGGATGGATCGGCCGACGATGCGGCGTTTTTCGCTGCGCGCGGGTTTGGCCAGAAGATCGGTTTCGGCAGCAAGCCGGCGATTGTTGTGATTGATATCGTCAAGGCTTTCACCGATCAGACGCGCCCTCTGGGGGCGCCGCTGGAGAGCCAGATCGAGG
>CAIVDX010000311.1 GCA_903904805.1 uncultured Rhodospirillales bacterium | reverse complement strand
GCGATGTCGGCCCCGCCGGCACTGATCAGCACGGCGGTGAGGCTGGGCGGCAGCAATTCGTCGTCGATGGCATCGGCAAGGGCGGCGAGCGGCGCGCCGGGCGCGCGGAGTGTGCCGATGGCGAGCGCGTCGGGTGTCGCGTCGTGCAGGCGGCGGGTGAGGATGGCGGGCCAGCCGTCAGTGGTGGCCGCCGCGGGGGTATCGCCGAGGAGGAGGAGCGATTGCAATGTTGGAATGGCCTGGATCTCGATTGCCGAGAGCACCGGCAGCACCGGTAGGGATGCGGTGAAGGCGGTTTCGAAATCGTCGATCGCGTGGCCGCCCGGTGGCGTCGCGTAGGCCTGGCCAGCGCTCGCGGCCAGCGCAGGAGAGAGGCCGGTGACGCGCAAGCTGATCGTGAGCGCGCGGCCGCCCGGCGGTGGTGCGAGCGGGTCGCTCCAGATGCTTTCGCCGGGTGGGATGCTGATATGGCGGCTGTTCTTGACGAACACCGGGCGGGCGCTGCGGGCCACCAGGGCGGCGCCGCCATTGGACAGCGCGAGAGAGACCTCATCGAGTTCCAGCGGCTTGGCGCCAAAGCGGTTGGACAGGCGCAGGCGGATGCGTGGGCCGAGGGTGTCGAGGGTCAGCGGTATGCGGATCGCCTGGTCGGTCGCGGTGCCGTCGGGCAGCGCTTCGGCGGCGGTCCCAGGCAGCGGGCCGGTGGCGGGCGCGGCCCAGACCAGGGCATATCGCGGCGATTGGGCGGCGGCTGGCACGGCGACGAGCAACGCAAGGGCGATGAGCGCGCGCTTCATAGTGTGGCGAGCGCTGCGGTCACGCGGTGCACCTGTGCGTCGGTGAGTTCGGGATGGATCGGCAGGCTCATCACCTGGGAGCAGGCAGTCTCAGTCTCGCGGCACCGTGCGGGGCCGAGGGCGACTCGGCCGGAATAGGCAGCCTGGGTGTGCACCGGCATCGGGTAGTGGACCGCGGTGGCAATGCCAAGCGCGCGCAGCTTTGCCTGGTCGGCGGCGCGGTCGGCGCGGCGCAGCACATATTGGTGGAACACGTGTTCGACGCCCGGGCGCAAGGCGGGGGCGGCGGTTCCCAGCACTGCGGAATACTGCGCGGCGATGGCGCGGCGGCGGGCATTGGCGGCGTCAAGCAGCGGCAGGCGCACGCGCAGCACCGCGGCCTGCAGCTCGTCAAGCCTGCTGTTCACACCCACGAGATCCGAGACATAGCGTTCCCGCCAGCCATATTGGCGCAGCGCCTCAATCCGGGCGGCGAGATCTGCGTCGTTGGTGGCGATGATGCCGGCATCACCGAGCGCGCCGAGATTTTTGGTAGGATACAGCGAGAACGACGAGGCCACGCCGAAGGTGCCGAGTTTGCGGCCGTGCCAGAGCGCGCCATGGCATTGGGCGCAATCCTCGATCAGGGCCACGCCATGGCGTTGCGTGATCTCGATGATCGCGTCGAGATCGGCGGCCTGGCCATAGAGATGCACCAACAGCACCGCCTTGATCGGCGGCAGGCCGGCGGGCGGGTCGCGCAGCAGGTCGTCGAGCTCCTGCGGGTCGAGCGTGTAGTGAACGGGATCGATGTCGAGCAGCACCGGGGTTGCACCGGCCATCTCGATCGCCGCGACCGAGGCGACGGCGGTGTGCGACACGGTTGCCACCGCGGCCCCCGCGCCGATGCCCATGCCGCGCAGGATCAGCGCGATCGCATCGGTGCCATTGGCGCAGCCGGTGGCGTGCGTTGTGCCCAGCCAGGCGGCGAACTCGGCCTCGAAGGCGGCACCCTCCTTGCCAAGAATATACCAGCCGGAGTCGAGTGCGCGGGCGATGGCTGCGTCGATCGCGCCCGTGTGCGCGCGATAGGCGGCCCCTGGATCGGCCTGCGGGATCATTGTGAGTGGGACTGCAACATTCATGATCGGCTCAGGTGTAATCGGGCAGGCGGCTGCGGAACCAGTCGAGCGAACGGGCCAGCCCGTCCTCCAGACTTGTCTGCGGGGCCCAGCCGGTGGCGGTGCGGAAGGCGGAATCGTCGGCATGGTAGCTGCCGATGTCGATGCTGGCGCGGTCGGCGGGGAATTCGCGGGTGACGAAGCTGCCCTCCGGCACGCCATCGAGATGGGCGGCCACGCGCACCAGCAGACCGGCGAGATCGAGCAGGCTGATCGGCGGCGATCCGCCGATATTGTAGATATGGCCGTGGCAGGCGGGCGTGCGCGCTGCGAGCAGGAAGGCCTCGGTCACGTCGTCGACAAAGGTGAGGTCGCGCAGCTGTGCGCCGCCCCAGACCTCGAATGCACGGCCCTCCAGCACAGAGCGGATCCACACGCCGAGAAAGGTCTGGCGGCCGTCGCGGATGCGCAGGCGCGGGCCGTAGCAGTTGGTGAGGCGCAACGAGACTACCGGTCGCTGATGCACGCGGTTTTCCAGCATCCAATATTGCTCACCGGCGAATTTCGACACGCCGTTGGCGTCCGGCGGGGCGACGGGGTGGGTTTCGTCGACCGGCAGGTAGCTGGGGCGGCCGTAGAATTGCCGGGTTGAGGCATGCACCACGACCGCGTCAGGCGCGGCCTCGCGCGCGGCGTTGATCAGCCGCACCTGAGCGACCGCGTTCACCGCGATGTCGGCCAGCGGGTCGCGCTGGCCGCCCATGTGGGAGGTCTGGGCGGCGAGGTTGAAAATCACGTCGGCCCCTTCGCAGAGGGGGCGCAGATCGATCTCGCGCACATCGCCGCGGACCAGCTCGACGGGGCTGCCAGCGAGGTTGGCGGGATTGGCGCCGCCGCCGAACAGGAAGCCGTCCAGCGCGGTCACCTTCGCGCCTCGGGCGGCCAGCGTGTGGCAAAGATTGGCGCCGAGGAAGCCGGCGCCGCCGGTGACCAGAATGCGCTTGCCGCGCCAATCCTGGGTCGCTGTACTGTCCTGTGTCATCGGAAGACTTTCGGCGGTGATTGCGGCGTCGCGATGGCTGGTGCGGGGATGATGTAAGGCGCTTTTGCGCGCACTGGAACCCGCCTGGGGCCAATCGGTGCCGGCGGGTGGCGGCTACGCTCGGCGATTGCTAGGTGTTCGCCATGGAACTCAACGATCCGGACGCCCAGGCGCGGCGCGCGCTGGCCACCCATCGCGCTTTGGCTACCGGCCTTCTGGCGCTCATGGCCGCGCTGATCGGGGTCAGCTACGCCCTGCCGCCGGGGATTGGCGCCGACCTGCTGCAGGCCGCCGCGAAGGCCGGGCTGGTGGGCGGCATCGCCGATTGGTTCGCGGTGACCGCTTTGTTTCGTCACCCGCTGGGACTGCCGATCCCGCACACCGCGATCATTCCGGCGCAGAAGGCCCGGCTGGGCGGCGCGCTTGGGCGGTTTGTGGCGAATCACGTGTTCACCACCAGCGAGGTGACGCGCATCCTGGGCAAGCTCGATGTGCCAGGCATCGTCGAGCGCTTTCTCTGCGATCCGGAAGCCACCCGCCCAGCGGCAGTGGCCATCGCGCAGATGATGCCGAAGCTGCTCGCCTCGATCGAGGATGGGCGCGCGCGGCGGCTGGCCGGGCGGCTGATCCCGCGCCTGGTCGGCGGGCCGGGCGGCGGGCAGGTGGTGGCGCGGGCGCTGCGCGGGCTGGTGGAGGGCGGCAAGCATCAGGAGGTGCTGGGCTTCCTGCTGATCCAGCTGAAGGCGGCGATCGTCGCCAAGGAGGACCAGCTGCAGGCGGCCATCGCTGAGCGGGTGCGCGAGCAGGGCGGCCGGTTGATCGGCTGGGCGCTTGGTGCATCGATCGCCCGGCGCGCGTTGGTGACGCTGCAGAGCGAGCTCGACAAGCTGACTGCCGGCGGCTCGGAGGTGCGCGACGCCTTCGACGAATGGGTGAAGCGCGAGATTGTGCTGCTGGAGACCGATCCGGTGCGCGCGGCCGAACTCGGCCGCGCCATCCGGACGATGGTGGCGCACGAGACGGTGCAGGCCTGGATGTGGGACATCTGGGCGCGCATGCGGCGCGCGATGGAGCAGGACGCGGCCAAGCCCTCTGGCCACACCGTGGGGTTGATCGAAGGCGCGCTGGCGAATTTCGGCCGTGTGCTCGCCGAGGACCCAGCCGCGCGCGCCCGGCTGCAGCGTGCCTCCGAGGGGCTGGTGGGCAACCTGCTGCCGTCGGGCCGCACCCAGCTCGCTGATTTCATCGCCGGCGTCGTGGGGAGCTGGGACAGCGCGACCCTGGTGGACCGGCTGGAGCTGCGGGTGGGCAAGGATCTGCAATATGTGCGGATCAACGGAACCCTGGTGGGATTTTTGGTCGGCGGGGCGCTGTTTTTGGCGCTGC
>CAIVDX010000310.1 GCA_903904805.1 uncultured Rhodospirillales bacterium | reverse complement strand
TGTCCACCAGATCCACGACGTATAAGGAACCGTCGGCCTTCCGCAAAACCGCCTTCCCGGTCGCAAGATCCCCATTCCATTCGTCGATATATTTTTGTCCATCCGGCCACGAGACAAGACCGCAACCATGGCGATTGCCGCCTTTCCATTCACCCACATATTTCTTGCCATCAGGCCATACCATAGTGCCATACCCATGACGCTTGCCATCGATCATTTCACCTGCGTCGTCAGCGACAGGCAAACTGTCTGGCACCGGGGGCACGACTTGCGGACCCCGTTCATTCTCCCGTTGAGACATTCATCCCCCGAGCCACGAAATCGAGTGTCCAATTAAGGAACCTCTGATCAAGTCCTTCGACAGGCTCAGGACGAACGGTAAATTGCTGATTCCGTTCGTGGTGAACTTGGCGAACCATGAACGGAATCAGCTTAATCAGAGCTTCCCTAAGGTTATTAGAAGGTTCCTTTCCCCCTTGAAGGGGAAGGAAAAACCAGTAGCCAGGATGATAAGCGGCGCTTGCACGGGCTGCACATGGCGTTCGGGCCTTGCCACGCCTGCTGGATGACCTCGCCGTCCTTGAACGTCAGCGTGCGTTCGCATTGGCGCAGCGCATCGCTGCCCATGCGCTGTCGCCGGCGGCGCTAATCCGCCGTCATCTTCGTCAGCGCAACGACCTTCGCCCATTTGTCGATTTCATTTTTGACGAAGGCGGGGAATTCGTCGGCGCCCAGCGGTGAGGGTTCAGCACCCTGCGCTTGCAGGCGTTCGCGCACCTCGGGCAGGCGCCCGATGCGGGTGACTTCGTTGCTGAGTTTGTCGGTGATGGCGCGCGGCGTGCCGGTGGGTGCGAACATACCGAGCCAGTTCAACATTTCATAACCTTTGAGGCCGCCCTCGGCGATGGTGGGCAGCTCGGGCAAGAGTGGCGAGCGGGTGGCTGTGCTGATGGCGAGAGCGCGCAGCTCGCCGCTCCGGATGTGCGGCAGGATCGCCGGTAAATTGTCGATCACCAGCTGAACCCGCCCGGCCATCAGGTCGATGAGTTCCGGTCCCGTGCCGCGATAGGGCACGTGCTGCATGTCCACGCCAGCCATCGTCTTGAACAGCTCGGTGGCAACATGGGAAGTCGAACCGACGCCACCCGAGCCATAGTCGAGCTTGCGCGGATTGGCCTTCAAATAGGCGATCAGCTCGGCCACGCTGTGCGCCGGTACCGAGGGATTCACGACCAGGACGTTGGGCTGGATGGCGTAGAGCGAGATCGGGTCGAGGTCCTTGTCGGGATCGAACGGCATGTCGTGATACAGGATCTTGTTGTAGGCCAGCACGCCGGGTGCCGACACGAGATAGGTGTAGCCGTCCGGCGCGGCGGCTGCGACGGCAGCCCCGCCGATATTGCCGCCGGCCCCGCCGCGATTGTCGACCAGGCACGGCACGTTCAACTTGATCGCGAGCTGTTCGCACAGCAGGCGTGTCAGCACGTCCGTCGCGCCGCCGGCAGGGAACGGAACGATGAAATGGATCGGCCGGCTCGGCCATTGTTGCGGCCCGGCCTGCGCCCAGACAGGCAATGCCGAACCCGCCAGCACGGCAACCGCCAAAAAGAACATCCTGAAAAGTCTCATACTGCCTGTCTGCCTCCCGATGGCAGGCCAAGCGAA
Organism: uncultured Rhodospirillales bacterium; assembly: GCA_903904805.1. Lineage (GTDB taxonomy): Bacteria > Pseudomonadota > Alphaproteobacteria > Acetobacterales > Acetobacteraceae > CAIVDX01. The sequence continues at coordinate 360 of CAIVDX010000310.1, read as the reverse complement.
AAACAGGCCAGCTTCCGCAGCTGATGTTCTACACCGGCGCAAGGACGCGACCGAGCATGGCCATGTCGGCCGCTGGATCGGGTCCGACGAAGGTGAGTATGAGGTCTGAAACGCCAGCGTCGCCATAGGCGGCAATGCGCCCGAGGCAGTCTTCCGCCGTGCCGGCGAGCGAAAAGGCCTCGACGAAGCGCTGGTCGATCGCCGCTTCGGGCGCGATGCCGGCCTGCAGCTGCTCGATTGCGACCGCGAAGTCCGGCTCGGGAATGCCGCTATGGACGACCAAGCTCGTTTTGGCGGCCGGCACCTTCTGAGCCAGACCCCAGAAGGTCTTCAGCAACCCAGCGAGCACGGGCTTGATCG
>CAIVDX010000309.1 GCA_903904805.1 uncultured Rhodospirillales bacterium | reverse complement strand
CTCGGCGGATAGGCCCGAGCCGATGCGGAAGGCCTTCAGCCGGTTGCCGATGTCATCGTAGCGGATGGCCATCTCAGCCCTGCCCGTTGATGGCGGCGAGGATTTCCGCCGGCGTGATCGGTGCCTGATGCAGACGCACATCGAAGGGGCTGAGCGCGTCCTCGATGGCGGAGATGATGGCGGCCGCGGTGGGCACCACGCCGCATTCGCCCGCGCCCTTGACGCCGAGCGGGTTCAGCGGCGTTGGGCTGCACTGATGCACCAGTGTGATGCGCGGCAGTTCGGTCGCCGTCGGCAGCAGATATTCGCCGAAATTCGTTGTCACCGGCTGGGCATTCTCATCATAGCCCATCCACTCGAACAGCGAGTTGCCGATGCCGTGCACCACGCCGCCGAGCACCTGGCCATCCACGATGGCCGGGTGAATCACGGTGCCGCAATCATGCGCGAAGATGAAACGGATGATCGCGACCTCGCCGGTGTCGGCATCCACTTCGAGCTCGGCGATGGCGGTGCCGTTGGCATAGCTCATCGCGTCGATCACCATGGTCTCGGTGGCTTCGAGGCCGGGCGGCAGATCGTTCGGCAGGCGGAAGCCGGCCACGCCGCCCAGCATGGTGGCAATCTTGCCGAGCTTCAGTGCCATGCCGGGCACGCCCTTCACGCCCACCTCGTTGCCGCGAATCTCCAGATCTTCGATGGCAACTTCCAGAGCATGCGATGCCACCAGCAGCGCCTTTTCCCGCACCGCGATGGCCGCCGCGTGGGCGGAGCTGCCGGCGATGACAGCCTGGCGGCTGTTGAAGCCGCCCAGCCCGAGCGCAGTGCCGGCGGTGTCGCCACAGGTCACGGTGATGTTGCTCATATCGGTGCCGAGCTGATCAGCGACGATCTGGGCCATCATCGTGCGGGTGCCCTGGCCCATGGCGGCGGCACCGGTGAAAACCTGGATGCGGCCGCTGGGGCCGATGCGCACGGTGACCGGTTCGAACGGGCCGCGCCCGGTGCCCTTGACGAAATTCGCCAGACCAATACCGCGATATTTGCCAACCCGCCGCGCCGCGTCCTGCCGGGCGGGGAAGCTCTCCCACGCGGCCTCGTCCTGCGCGGCGCGCATGCAACCGGGATAGTCGCCGGTGTCGAGCACCACCTGGATGCCGCCGCGGGTGGTGAGCTGCTTGGTGTAGGGCATGCGGTCGGCCGCGATCAGATTGCGGCGGCGGATCTCGTCACGCGTGATGCCCAGCGCGCGGGCGGCGTGGTCGAGCAGGCGCTCCATCGCGAACGCGCCCTGCGGCTGGCCCGCGCCGCGCACCGGCGTGACCGGAACCTTGTTGGTCAGCGCAAGCTTCACCGAAAGACAATAGGCCGGCACATCATAGGCCAGGGTCACGGTCTGCGCGGATTCGTAGGGAAGATTGACGCCACGGGCGGTGTAGGCGCCGTGGTCGTGCAAAAGATCACCGCGCACGCCGAGGATTTTCCCCGCTGCGTCGGTGGCCAAGGAAATATCCCAATACTGGTCGCGCTCTTGCGTGGTCGAGATGAAATGCTCGCGCCGATCCTCGATCCATTTCACCGGGCGGCCGCTGCGCCGGGCGGCGAGTGCCACCACCACGTCCTCCTGGTAGAACACCAGTTTCGGGCCGAAGCCGCCGCCGACATCGGGCGTGATCACCCGCACCTGCGTCTCGTCATATCCCAGAATACCGCAGAGCAGGCCACGGGCGATGTGCGGCATCTGGGTGCTCGACCAGAGCGTGAGCTTGCCCTCATTGCGGTCGAAGCGCGCGAGCGCGCCGCGGCATTCCATCGAGTGGCTGCCGCCGCGATGCTGCCAGAGCTGTTCGCGAAACACGTGCGGGGCGCTGGCAAAAACCGCATCCACATCGCCATAGCCGATGTCGAACTCGGCGGCGAGATTGTGCGGCGCATCGCGGTGCACCCGCGGCGCGTCGGGCAGCATCGCCGCCCGGCAATCGGAGATCGCGGGCAGCACGTCCCAGGCAATCTCCACCAACGCGGCCGCGTCCTCGGCGATGTAGCGAGTCTCGGCGAGCACGACGACGACGGGCTCACCCACATAGGTCGCCTCGTCAATCACCAGCACCGGGCGGTTGCGGTCCTGCCGGTAGCTCGCGCTCGGCAGCCCCACCACCAGGCGGTCATTCTGCAGATGCGGCTTGAGGTCGGCGAAGGTCCACACGGCATGCACGCCGGGCAACGCCCGCGCGGCCGAGCTGTCGATGGAGGCGATCAGCGCGTGGGCGTGCGGGCTGCGCAGAAAGGCGGCGTGCAGCAGGTTCGGCTCGGTGATGTCATCGATAAAACGCGCGCGGCCGGTGAGAAGATCGGGGTCTTCCAGCCGCGCAACGGAGTGGCCGAACAGCGTCGCACCCGCGCCGCGCGTTCGTTCACCCTGCTCCAGAATTGGTACTTGACCCGGTTTCTGCACGCTGAGACCCTTTGTGGGATGATTGACCGGTATCGCGCACGGTGTCCAGGGCACATGGTCTGCCAGGGCCCATTTCTGAAGGAATGAGAATGGACACGCAGATCGACCTCGCCGCGCTGATCGAACGCCGCGGCATGAGCCGCTTTTCCATCTGGGTGATGGTGTGGGCCTCGGTGAGCATGTTCATCGAGGGGTTCGAGATGCAGATCCCCGGCTATGCCGCGCCGGTCATGATCAAGGCGCTGGGGGTGGACAAGGCCAGCTTCGGGGCGGTGTTTGGCGCCGGGAATTTCGGCTATCTGCTCGGTGCGCTGAGCCTGTCGGCGCTGGGCGACCGCTTCGGGCGGCGCGCGCTGCTGATCGCCGGGGTGCTGATCTTTAGCATCTGCACGCTGATCACGGCGATGCAGACCGCGCTGCTGCCGGTCGCCGTGCTGCGCTTTCTCGCCGGCGTGGGCCTGGGCGGCGCGGTGCCGAACGCCATCGCGCTCACGGCGGAATACGCGCCCAAGGGCAGCCGCGGCATGCGCATCACGCTGCTCTATGTCGCCTACACTATCGGCGGGGCAGGCACCGGGCTGCTGGCGGGCAGCATGATGCCGGCCTGGGGCTGGCCGATCGTGTTCTGGGTGGGTGGCATCGTCGGGCTGGTGCTGAGCGTGCTGCTGGCATTCTTCCTGCCGGAATCGGCACGCTATCTCGCGCTGACCCAGCCCGGCAGCGCTGGGCTGCGCGACATCGTGCAGCGGCTGGAGCCGGGGATTTCAGCGACCGCGCCGATCGTGCTGGCCGAGGAAAAGCCCGGCCGCGTGCCGGCCGCGGCATTGTTCCAGGATGGGCGCGCGCCGATCACGCTGCTGCTCTGGCTGGCCTACATCACCGGCATCATGGCGCTGCAGTTCATGACAAGCTGGCTGCCCACGCTGATCAATGGCAGCGGCATCGCGGTGTCGCTCGCGGTGTATATCGGCGCTCTGTTCCATGTCGGCGGCACCTTCGGCAATGTCGCCGCCGGGCGCCTGCTGGACAAAAAGGGCATCATCGCGATTGCCGCCGGCTTCGCCGTGGCGGTGCCGGTGGTCGCACTGATGGGGCCTGGCAGCGCGGTCACGCCCATGCTGATGGGTCTTGTGCTGCTCGCGGGTTTCCTGATCGTGGGCTCGGTGAACGGGATCAACGCCGTGGCAGGCACGATCTATCCAAGCTGGATGCGCGCCTCGGGCTCGGGATGGACGGTGGGGATCGGCCGGGTGGGCTCGATCATCGGGCCGGTGGTGGGCGGCATTCTGATTTCGCTGGGCTGGCCGATCGGCGATCTGTTCCTGGTGGTGTGCGTGCCGGTGGCGATCACCGCGCTGGCGCTGGCGGCCTTGGCGATCATCGCGCGCCGGCGGGCCTAGTCCGGCAGGAAGGCTTCGGTGGTGTAGGCCCACAGATCCGGCGTGGCATCGACGAGTTCCAGGTCGGTGAGGGATGCCGCCACGCCGGCCATGCCCTTCGGCTCGAAATGGCCCTGCTCGCGCAGCATCGCCACGGTGTGGTCGTAGGCGCGCGCGGCGGTGAGGGCGTCGAGACCGCTGACCTCTGTGGCGATGGCGATCGCCTCGGCGCGATGGGCGTGCATCCAGCGCACCGACTCGAACCAGCCCTGCAGGAAGCGTTTGACCGCATCAGGCTTGTTGGCAAGCGTCGCGTCGGTGGCGAAGATGACATGCGAGATGAAGTCGGGTGCGAAATCCGCCCCCGCGGCGAGCGGATGCGCCTCACCGGTCTGCTCCAGCTTGTAGCCGAGCGCGCTGTCGGAGACGACGGCGCGGACCTGGTTGGTTTTCATCGCCGCGGTGAAGGTGGGCCAACTGCCGCCCACCGCCACGGGTGTCGCGGCGTCGGCACCGCTCCAGCCCTGGCTGCGGTTGAGCATCAGCACCAGCCACCAGGTCATCGAGGCCGGCGCGGCGACACCGATGCGGGCGGCGCGCAGATCGGCGATGGTTTTCACCTCGGGAACCGCCGTGAAGCCGAGATCAAGCAGCCTGTCGGCCATCTCGGCGATTGCCTTTTCCGCTGCGCCCTTCACCAGAAATGCATAGTCGGTGCCCGAGCCAAGCCCGATCTCGATGGCGCCGGCCACCATCGCCTGGTGCAGCTTCGCCCCGCCGCTGGCCGCGGAGATGGCGGGCGTCACGCCAAGCCGGGCGAAAATGCCCTCATGCACGCCGACATCAACGGGAATCCAGGCAATCCCCTGCGGCGTGGTCTTGCCCACACTGAGCATTTCCGCCTTGGCGCCAGTGCCCGCCAGGGCCACCGTGACGAGGCACAGGCGCACCAGCATGCCAGCAGTTTTCCGGTTCCTTTTGTCCAAACGGAACATGTCCTAATCTTGCTTCGGTGCCGGATCGACCAACTTGCCCGGATTGAGAATCCCCTGAGGATCAAACAGCTTTCTGATCTTCGCCATCATCTCCAGCTCGATCGCAGGCTTCTGCCCGAGGATGCGCGTATAGTTCAGCTGGCCCACACCATGTTCGGCGCAGATCGATCCGCGGTAGGACCAGATCACCCGATCAATGGCGCTCTCCATCGCCGCGAAGCCGGCGGCGTCGGTGCCGGGGCGGGGAAAGATCGACAAATGCAGATTGCCATCGCCGATATGGCCAAAGGCATAGGTTGCCGTGCCGGACTGGATGGAATCGGCGGTCGCCTCGACATCACGCAGAAAGGGGATGATGCGGTCGATCGGCACCGAGGCGTCCCATTTCAGCATCTTGCCCTGCAGCACCATGCCGGCGGGGATTTCGTCGCGGATGGTCCAGAGATTGTCTTCCTGCGCGGCGGATTGCGCCAGCGCGGCATCGCTGAGCAGGCCCTGATCGAAGGCGGTGGCGAAAAGTTCCTCGAGCCGCGCGGTGATGTCCGCATTGCCCGAGGCGCGGATCAGCACATACCAGTCCTGTTTCGTCTCGATCGGGCGGCGCAGAGTGGCGTTCTGCGCGAGCGCCATCTCGAAGGTGCTGCCGGGGATCAGCTCGAAGGCGGAGAGCGATTCGGCAAGGATGTTGCGGGCCTCTACGAACAATTCCATCAGCCTGTCGAGATCGGGCACCGCGCCGAACAGGGTCTGCACATGCGAGGGCCGCGGATGCAGGCGCATCACCGCCTTGGTGATGATGCCCAGCGTGCCCTCGCCGCCGATGAAGAGATGTTTCAGATCGTAGCCGGAACTGTCCTTGCGCAGGCTGCGCAGCCCATCCCACACCCGGCCGTCGGGCAGCACAACCTCCAGCCCGAGCACCTGCTCGCGGGTGTTGCCGTAGCGAAGCACGTTGATGCCACCGGCATTCGTCGAGATCGCACCGCCGACGGTGGCGGTCCCGCGCGCGCCCCAATCCGGGGCGAACAGACGGTTCACGCCGGCGGCGGCCTCATGGATGGTCTGCATGATGCAGCCGGCCTCGGCGGTCACCGCGTAGCAGACGGGATCGATCGACAGCAGCCGGTTCATCCGCTTCATCGACAGCACGATGGAGGGCTCCTCGGCGCGCGGGATCGCACCGCCGCACAGGCCGGTGTTGCCGCCCTGCGGCACGATCTTGAGCCCAAGCCGCGCGCACAGCCGCAGCAACTCGGAAATTTCCTCGACGCCATCAGGCCGCGCGACGAGCATGGCGGTGCCGTCGGTGCGGCGGAAGAAGTCGGTCAGATGCGGCGCCATGTCCTCGCCGGCCAGCCAGCCGCGTGGGCCAAGCAGGGATTTCACATCGTCGATGGCGGCGATGAGACTCATTTGCGGGCGCCGCGCGAGCTGAGCATTTTGTTGAACTCCGTAAGTGTCTTGACATAGGCGGCCAACTCGCCGACCGGATATTCCGACAGCGCGTGGCCCTTCACATAGTCGCCGGTTTTCGAGCCGGCGACATAGGGATTGCCGCGCCCGGTGCCGGCCTCATAGGCGTTGGCGCCTTTCGGCGTGGCGAGCCAGGCGGCAAGCAGGCGCGCGCCCTCGGTGTTCGCGCCGCGATTGACCACCGCGGAGAACAGCGTGCTGATCGCCACCGGCTCGGTCAGCGCCATGCCGATCGGCGCTCCGGCGGCGATGGCGGGCAGGGTGGCGTGATACAGCCCATAGCCGACATCGATCTCGCCGGTGCCGACATCCTGTGCGAGGCGATAGGTCGAATCATAGAGTTTCGGCTGCTGGCCCAGGAAGTTGGTGAGCCATGCGGCCACCTTGTCGACACCCTGGCTCTTGGCCAGGCTGGCATAGAGCGGCGCGCGGATCCAGCTGCCGAGCTTGCCGGCAAAGCGCGGCTTCAGCAGGTCATCAAGGCTCTTCGGCGCCTCGGCGTCCGACACATTGGCCCGGTTCCAGACCAGCACGCCGAGCGCGGAGGTGGTGGCGATCATTGTCGGTGTCTGCGGCAGGCTGGCATCCGCGCCGAGGCTGTCCCAGTTCACCGCGGCCCGCAGG